>JBBDYQ010000001.1 GCA_040901445.1 Thermoleophilaceae bacterium
GAGCCCGAGCCCGAGGCGGTCGAGCCCGAGCCCGAGGCGGTCGAGCCCGAGCCCGAGGCGGTCGAGCCCGAGGCGGTCGAGCCCGAGCCCGAGGCCGCGGGCGTCTGGCAGCATGGCGAGCCCGCCGCGGAGCCCAAGCCCGTCGACGCCGCCCCCGCATGGTCGCGTGGAGCGGAGGAGCGCGAATCCGCCCCGGTGGAGGCGGCCCCCGCGTGGAAGCGGCCAGGCGACGAGCCGAAGGCGGATGCCCCGCGGCCCGTCGAGCCGGCGCCTTCCTGGAAGCCGGCGGCCGGAGTGGCTGCCGCGACGGGCGCTCACACCGACGACGATGACGACGCCGCCGTCGACACGGATGCCCCGCCCGCCCCCCGCAGGCGGCGCAGGGGCCCGGCACGCCCGGCCGTCGCCGCGGCCGCGCTGCTGCTGCTGGGCGGTGCCGTTGCCGGCGCCGCGGTGCTCGGCACATCCGACGACACGACCACCCCCGACAGCGGAGAGGTGGCGGGCGCGGTCGAGAGCTCGCGGGCCGATCAGGCCGCCGCCCAGCAGGCGGAGGAGGAACGCCGGGCGGAGGAGGAGCGTCAGGCCGAGGAAGACGAGCGCGAGACCGATGAGCGGGCCGAGGCGCGCGACCGGCGCGCGACCGAGCGCCGCCGGCGCGAGCGTGCCGCAGCACGGCGCCAGGCCGCCGCCACTCCGGCGCCGCCCAGCTCCCCCGCCCCCGACCGCCCACCGCCCAGCCCGGCCCCCCGAGCCGCCCCGCGGCCCAGCCCATCCCCCTCGCCCTCACCGCCCGCGCCGCGCCAGCCCGCCCCGCTCGGCGAGGCGCCGCGCCAGGCGCCGTCCGGAGGCGGCGAGTCCCCGAGCCAACCTGCGCCTGGATCCGACGATCCCGGCAGACTCCCCGGCTGATGCGGTTCTCCACCCACGCCTCGGCGGCCGCCCGCCGCCGCTTCCTCGGCGCGCTGGCAGCCGCCGCCACCCTGGCGGCCGCGGCCGCGGCCGCCCTCCCGAGCGGCGCCGCCGTCGTGGAGAACCGCACCTTCCGCGTGTCCGATCCCGCGGGCGGCGTGGCCAATGGCGAGAGCGCCAATCCCGCGATCTCCACAACCGGCCGCCTGGTGGCCTTCGACTCGAGCGCCACGAACATCGCACCCGACGAGAACGGCGCGGTGCGCGACGTCTTCACGGTGGACCGCGCCACCGGCGAGCGGCTGCTCGTCTCCCGCGCGCCCGGCGGCGCCCCGGCCAACGGCCCTTCCGTGGACCCCGCGCTCGCCGGACCGCGCCGGCGCGTGATCTTCACCTCTGCGGCGAGCAACCTCGTCGACGGCGACACCAACAACGGGGCCGACATCTTCGTGCGCGACGGCAGCGGCCCCATCCAGCGCGTGAGCGTGGCGTTCGACGGTGGCCAGGGCAACGGGCACTCGTTCCAGCCCGACATCTCCGCCGACGGACGCTTCGTGGTCTTCGCCTCCGGCTCCACCAACCTCGTCAGGGGCGACACGAACGGCGTGGACGACGTCTTCATCCGCGACCTGCGCGAGGGCATCACCCGCCGCGTGAGCCTGCACGGCCGCCGCGGACAGCCCAACGGCCGCTCCGGCACCCCCGCCATCAGCCCGGACGGGCGCTTTGTGAGCTTCGAGTCCGAAGCCACCGACCTCGACGGCCATGACGAGAACGAAGTGGCCGACGTGTTCCTGCGCGACGTGTCGGCGGGCGTCACGGCGCGGGTCACGGAGTCCACGGACGGCGACGAGCAGAGCAGTTCGGTGGCGGCGCCGTTCCGGCAGGTGTCGGACGTGAGCCGCAACGGCCGCCACGTGGTGTTCGAATCCGACGCCTCGAACCTCGTCGAGGATGACACCAACCGCGACACGGACATCTTCGTCTCCGACCGGCGCGGGGGCACGGTGGAGCGACTCAGCGTGAGCACGCGCGGACTCCAGGGCGACAACGACAGCTTCGCGCCCACGATCACGCCCAACGGGCGCTTCGTGGCGTTCCAGTCGTTCGCGCGCAACCTCGCGCCCAGCGGGGCCGCCCAGGAGGACATCTTCGTGCACGACCGCAGGCGCGAGGCCACGGTCCTGGCCACCGTCTCGACCGAGGGCACGGCGCGCGGGCCGGAGCCGGCCCGCCAGCTGCTCCAGGAGCCCGCGCTCTCCACGAACGGCACTGTCGTGGCCTTCATCTCCGGCGCCGACAACCTCACTCCGGGAGACACCAACAACCAGGTCGACGTCTTCGTGCGGGACCTCACGCCCCCCGCCGGCGAGGTGGATGGCCGGGTGCCGCGCTTCGTGGGCGACGACGGGGCCACGCTCACGCTGGACGCCGACGACCCGCAGGCGGGCCGCTCGGTGTGCCGGGTGGACGACGGCGGCCTGCGCGAGTGCGGCTATCCCGAGCTGCGCGTGCCCCGCAACCTCAGCGACGGGCGGCACACGCTGCGTATCCACGTGGGCGGGCCCGGCATGCTGTTCGACGGCAGCCCGATCCGGGTGCGCTACACGGTGGACCGCAGTCGTCCCGCCGTGGTCATCGACACGCCGCGCGACGAAAGCACCCGCAGCGCGCTGAGCACCATCCGCGGCCGCGCGGGCGACCGCGTGTCCGGCCCCGACCGGGTCGAGGTGTCAATCGTGCAGAGCCCCCGGGGCGGGCGCTGCGAGGCTTATGACGGCAGGCGCTTCACCTCGGCGGACTGCGACGCGCGCAACTGGATCGAGGCCACGGGCGCGCGCAGCTGGCGGCTGCGGCTGCGCGAGCGGGCGCGCGGGATCGTCCTCGTGCGCGCGCGAGCGATCGACCGCGCCGGCAACGTCAGCCGGCAGCGGCAGTCGGTCGCGTTCGTGACCGGCTGATCAGGATCGGCGCGCCGCACGGCTTGCGCGCGAGGTCCGGAGTCGGGTATACGTACCAAGGCGTCGCCATGGGGAGGCTCGGTTGTACGTGGGGGGCTGCGCGTCGCGTGTCACGTACAACGACAGGGAGGCGCAGTGAAGAAGGTCATGCTCGCACTCGCCGCGACGGCCATCCTGGCCGTATCGGCAACCACCGCATCGGCCCAGACCATCCTGCGGGTGCCGGATCCGACGCCCACGGGGACGTTCACCGATGCCCAGGGCAACGTCGGCTACGGCGAGATCCGAGACGACGGAGTCCGGGCCTGCAACGAGAACGAGACCACGCCGGCCGGCGACCAGCTCACCGGCTACGCCTGGATCGACGTGGGCGGTGACGCCTTCGCGGGCAACGCCGACGACGACGGCACCAACGGGCCCACCTACGGCAACGGCACCGTCGGCGCCGGCGACTACGACGGCGAGGGAGTCGACGATGACGACGACCTCAACGGCACCGAGGGGGACGACTGCCCGGGCGAGAACGCCCCGTAGGCGGCGCGCCGGACACGTACCCGTTTCGAGAGGGGCTCCCGGCCATGCCGGGGGCCCTTCTCACGTCACGCCAGTCCCTCGACCTCGTACTCGCGCAGGAAGCCCTCGAAGAGCCGCCTGTGCTGCTCCTCGTCGCGGAGGATCGCGATGACCATGTCCTGCGTCACGAGGTCCTTGTCGTCGCAGAACTCGATGACCTGGTTGTAGTGCTCGATGGCGGCGGTCTCGGCCTTGATGACGCCCCGGATCACGTGCACGATGTCTGTCTGGCGCTCCGGTGGCTGCAGGAAGTCCTGCTCCGCCTTGAAGCCGAGCGAGCCCGGCACCACGCCGTAGAGCTCCTTGATGCGCTCGCCGAACTGGCGTGCATGCCCGAGCTCCTCCTGGATGTCTTCCTCGAGCGACTCGATGATCTCCTGCGCCCGCACCCCGTCCGGGTTGATCGAGTTGGAGATGTAGCTCATCACCGTCTCGATCTCCATCCAGTAAGCCTTGGTGAGGAGGTCGATGATCTGCTCCCGATCGCCGGAGCGGTCCTCGCTCAAGATGCCTTCGGAGGGTGTCGTGGTAGCCATGCGGCTCCGGTACCCGGCCCGCGCCCGGGCTAACCTGCCGCCGGTGGAACCCGCCGACCGCACGCTCCGCGCCGAGGGCGTCGAGTCGATCCCGGAGGGCCTCTGGGACCGGCTCCGGGCGGAGCCCGAGCGTGCGCCGGAGCTGATCGCGCTGGCGGCGGCGGAGCGCTTCGCCGCGCCGGCCCAGCGCTGGGTGGAGCTCGTCGGCAGCGGGCCGAAGGCGGCGGAGGAGGCGCGCAGGAAGCACGTGCGGCTGTCCACCCTGGAGGGCGCGGCCCTCGGGATCGGCGGCTGGGTGACGGCCGGCCCGGACGCGGCCGCGCTCGTGTGGATCCAATGCCGGATGGTGTTCTTCATCGCCGCCTCCCACGGCTTCGATCCCACCCACCCCATGCGACCGGCCGAGCTGCTGGCCCTCTACGAGGTCTACGAGACCCCCACGCAGGCGCGCGAGGCCCTCGACGGGCTGGGCACGCCGCTCGCCCGGCAGATGGTGGAGCGCAAGCTCGCGTCGTCTGGCGACGACAAGGTGGCGCAGCGGCTCCTCAAGCTCGCGACCCGGCGGCTGGCCAAGCGCGGCGCGCTGCGGCTCGTGCCCTTCATCGCCTCCCCCCTGAACGCCGTGAGCAACCGTGCCGCCACGGCGGACCTCGGCATGCGGGCGCTGCGCTACTACGGTGGCTGAGGCGCCGTCACACCACCGAACGTCCCGCGCTACCCCCTACAGGGGGGTACTCCGGGACGTTCATGAGCGTCAGGCCCGCCCGTACACCGGGATCGCCGCGCCGCTCGTGGGCGCGGAGTCCTCCGACACGAGGAAGCGCACGACCCTGGCGATCTCGTCCGGTGACACCCAGCGCGAGTGGTCGGCGTCCGGTGACGCCGCGCGGTTGGCCGAGGTGTCGATCACGCTCGGCAGGATCGCGTTGGCGCGCACTCCGGCCGCCCGGTAGTCGGCATCGAGCGCGCGCACGAACGCGAGCACCGCGGCCTTGGCGGTGCTGTATGCGGCGGCGCCCGCGAACGGCCGCAGCGCCGCGCGCGCGGACACGGCGACGAACGAGCCACCGCCCCGCTCCACCAGATGCGGCATCGCCGCGCGCGCGAGGAGAAAGGCCGGGCGCAGGTTGAGGCGCAGCAGGCGCTCGAACTCGTCCGGCTCGGTCTCGTGGACGAGCGGCCCGGAGGAGAAGCCGCCGACGAGGTCGACCACGGCCGAGAGGTCGTCGACCGCGGCGACGGCCGCGGCCGCCTCGCCCGGGTCGAACAGGTCGGCGCGGACGAGCGTGAGCCCGGCTGCCTCCTCCATCCGCTCGCGCTCGGATTCGACCAGCCAGGTGGCCCAGACCGGTCGCTCCGCGGACAGCAGCTCGCGGACGACCGCCGCGCCGAGCGCGCCTGTGCCGCCGGCCACGAGGACACCTCCGCCGGTCATCGCCACGAACGCTACCGGGGGCGAGGAACGTCCGCCCCTCGCTCTACCTTGCGATACCCCATGGAGCAGACCGCGCTCGGCATCGAGAAGGTCTTCATCCGCGACCTGGTCGACGGCCAGGCCGTCGATGCCGTGTTCGTGGTCCGCGAGCGCACCCGGCGGCAGAAGCGCAACGGGGACCCCTTCCTGAAGCTCCGCCTCGGCGATGCCAGCGGGTCGCTCGAGGCCGTGGCTTGGGACGTGGTGGCCGAGCTCGAGGATGCCTGCGGGCCCGGTGCGGTCGTGCGGGTGAAGGGCCACTACGAGGTCGATGCCAAGTACGGCGCCACCCTCACGCTGCGGGCGGTCCGGGCCGCACACGCCGGCGAGTACGAGGAGGCCGACCTGCACGACGCGCCGCCTGTCCCGTTCGAGCAGATGGTCTCGGGCCTGCGCGAGCTGGTGGACACGGTCCAGGACCCGCACCTGCGCCGGCTGCTCGACCGGATCTTCGATCCCGAGTCCGACACCTGGAGGCGCTATTCGGTGGCGCCCGCCGCCAAGCGCTACCACCAGGCCTACCGCCACGGGCTGCTCGAGCACTGCCTGTCGGTGGCGGAGGGCGTGAGCGCGATGTCGGCCACCTTCCCCGGCATCGACCGCGACGTGGCCGTCACCGGGGCGCTGCTGCACGACATCGGGAAGATCGACGCCTACGGTGGCGAGGGCGGCGCCTACGACCTCACGGACCTCGGCAAGCTCTGTGGCGAGATCCCGCTCGGCTACTACCGCGTCCGCCGCGCGATCGAGGAGCTGCCCGGCTTCCCGCCGGAGACCGCGGAGGCGGTGCTCCACATCCTCCTCGCCCACCACGGAAAGCTCGAGCACGGCTCGCCCGTCACGCCCTGCACGCGCGAGGCCACGCTCGTGCACATGATCGACAACCTCGGCGGGCGGCTGGGCAGCTTCGACCGGCTGGAGAAGGAGCTGCAGGACGGGGAGCACTGGTCAGGCTTCGACCGGGCGCTGTCGGGCAGCGCGTATTTCGCGCGCCGCGAAGCGGCCTGAAACTCCGCAACGAGCGGCTTTTGCCAAGCCGGGCGGGCCCGGCCGCGTCGTATGCTGAGCCGACCGTGGCCAAGGACACCGAAAAGCTCATCCGGCAGCTCTCGCTGATCTCGTTCCTGATGGCGGAGAGGCGGCCCGTGACCGCTCTGGAGATCAAGCGCGAGGTGGAGGGCTACTCCGGGATGAACGACGACGCGTTCGCCCGCCGCTTCTACGCGGACCGCGCCGAGCTCGAGTCGCTCGGCATCGAGCTGAAGGTGGACAAGCCGGCCGAGGGCTACTACGAGGCGGAGAACTACACGCTGCCGCCGGAGAACTTCTACCTGCCGGCGATCGAGTTCACCGACGGGGAGCTCGGGGCGCTGCGCACCTCCCTCACCCTGCTCGACGGCGAGTTCGCGTACGCGGAGCCGCTGCGCCTGGCGCTGCAGCAGCTGTCGTGGGGCAAGCCGTCGCCGCTCGCCGCGCCCGAGCACCGCTCCGTTTCGCTGGCCGTCACGGCTGGGGCCGGGGGGCGCGACCTGTCGCAGCGGCTGTCCAAGATCGAGACCGCGATCTTCCGTCGCAAGACGATCATCTTCGACTACTACACGATGGGCCGCGACTCGGAGGAGTCACGCAGGGTGGACCCCCACCACCTCCTCTTCAAGGGCGGCCAGTTCTACCTCGTGGGCCATTCGCACGAGCGCGGCGACATGCGCGTGTTCCGGCTGTCGCGCATCCGCGGCAAGGTGTCGTACGCGTCGAAGGCCGAGCACGACTTCACGCGCAGGGAGGACTTCGACCCGCGCGACTACGCCACCCGCACCGACTGGCAGCTCGGCGAGCCCGCGGGCACCGCGGAGGTGTGGATCTCCAACCGCATCGACTGGCTCGTGACACGCCACTTCGGCCACGCCGGCGAGATAACCGAGGCCGACGACGGCGTGGTCTTTCGGACCCCCTACGCCAACTCACGCCAGGTGGTGTCCTGGGTGCTCGGCCTCGGCGAGCGCGCGCGCATCCTCGGCCCGCCGGAGCTGGCCGAGGAGGCCGATCGCCGACTGGCCCTGGTGGTGGAGCGCCACTCCGAGGGCCCGGAGCTGGCGGCCGCGCGCAAGCGCCGCGCCGCGCCGGCCGCCGCCGGCGACGACGGTGGCGACGGCAAGCGCGAGACGCCGATCCGCCCCGAGCGCTTCGCCCGCCTGGTCACGCTCGCGGGCATCCTCATCCAGGCGGCACGCGACGGCGACAAGCTCGACGTGAGGGCGCTCTGCGAGAGCCTCCAGGTGAGCGAGGAGGAGTTGCGCGAGGACATCGACGTGCTGAACGTCGTGAACTTCGGCGGCGGCAGCTACGTGCTCTACGCCGAGATCCAGGGCGACGCGATCGAGGTGGACCCCGAGCCCTATGGCGACAACTTCGCCCAGCCGGCGCGCCTGCTGCCGCTCGAGGCCAAGGCGCTCGTGGCGGCCATCGACCTGCTGGGCGAGCACCTGCCCGAGGGCTCGCTGGCCAGCTCGCGGGAGAAGATCGTGGCGGCGCTCGGCGAGGACCCCGCGCGCGACGGCCTTCAGATCACGACCGCGAAGGGCGACGACTCGCAGATCGCCCGCGCGGTGAGCCAGGCGATCGCCGACCGCCGGGTGCTCTCCATCGAGTACTACAAGGAGAACGAGGACGAGTTCGGCACGCGCCGTATCGAGCCCTATCAGCTGCTCAACGGCCAGGAGGGCTGGTACGTGCACGCCTTCGACCTCGAGCGCGAGGACTCGCGCAGCTTCCGGCTCGACCGGATCCGCTCCGTGGACGTCACGAAGGACTCGTTCGAGCCGCGGCCCGGCATCGAGCCCGACGTGCACGGCTGGCCGAGCACCGGCGAGGTGGCCGCGGCGCGCACCGCCCGCGTGTGGTTCTCGCCCGAGCGCGCGCGCTGGGCGCGTGAGGACCGGCGCGTGGTGGAGGACCTGCGCGACGGCGCCGTGATCGTGGAGCTCTCGTTCGCCGGCGAGGGCTGGCTCGCGCGCGAGATGCTCAAGGAGGCCGGCGACGCCGCCGTCCTCGAGCCCGAGGACGCGCGCGCGGCGGTGCTCGAGGCGGCCGAGTCGCTGCTGGGCGCCGCCAAGCGCTGAGCGCGCCTCTGCGATCATCGAGGCGTGGCAGGCCGGCCTGTCGCGTGGGCGCCCCGCGGGGCGCTCGCGTGCGTCCGGGGTAGGCTGTCGCGCTCGAATGCCATCGCGCAGGGACCAGATCCGCTTGTCCGACCACGAGGTGCGCGCCTACCTCGAGGACAGGAAGACCATGATCGTGGCCACCATCGGCCCGAACGGCCGCCCCCATCTCATGCCGCTCTGGTTCGTGCCCGACGGGCTCACGCTGCGCGGCTGGACGTTCGCCAAGTCGCAGAAGGCCAGGAACCTCGAGCGCGACCCGCGCGCCACCCTCGAGGTGGAGGACGGCGTGGAGTACCACGAGCTTCGCGGCGTGATGCTCGAATGCGACGTGGAGCTGCTGCGCGACGCCGAAGCGGTGGGCGATATCGGCGCGGCCCTGGTGGACCGCTACGCGGGCGGCGGCGAGGAGGCCAAGGCGGCGTTCCGGGCGCAGGCCCCCAAGCGCGTGGGGATGGTCTTCACGCCCACCCGCGTGGTCACCTGGGACCACCGCAAGCTGGCGGGCACGTACTGATGGAGGCGCTCAAGGGGCTGATCCTGTCCGGCGGCAAGGGCACGCGCCTGCGCCCGCTCACCCACACCAGCGCCAAGCAGCTCGTGCCCGTGGCCAACAAGCCCGTCCTCTTCTACGGGATCGAGGCGATGGCGGCGGCGGGCATCGAGGAGGTGGGGATCATCATCGCCCCGGAGACCGGCGACGAGATCCGTGAGGCGGCCGGCGATGGCTCGCGCTTCGGCGTGCGGATCTCCTACATCGAGCAGGACGAGCCGCTGGGCCTGGCCCACGCCGTGCTCACGGCCGAGGCGTTCCTGAGCGGCTCGGCGTTCGTGATGTACCTGGGCGACAACCTGCTGCGCGACGGCATCACCGACCTGGTGGCCACCTTCCGCGAGGAGGAGCCCGACGCGCTCATCCTCCTCACCCCCGTGCCCGACCCCCAGCACTACGGCGTGGCGGAGCTCGACGACGGGCGCGTGTCGCGGCTGGTGGAGAAGCCCAAGGAGCCGGCCACCGACCTCGCGCTCGTGGGCGTGTACATGTTCACGCCGCCGATCTTCGACGCCGCGCGCGCCATCGAGCCGTCGTGGCGCGACGAGCTGGAGATCACCGACGCCATCCAGCACCTCGTGGACTCCGGCAAGCGCGTGGACCCCCACATCGTGCACGGCTGGTGGAAGGACACCGGCCAGGTGGACGACATGCTCGAGGCCAACCGGCTGATCCTCGACGAGCTGGAAGAGCGCAGCGACGGCGAGCTGATCGACTGCCAGGTGGAGGGCCGCGTGGTGATCGAGGCCGGGGCCCGGCTGGAGCGCGCCACGGTGCGCGGCCCGGCGATCATCGGGCGCGACTCACGGGTGACCGACGCCTACATCGGGCCCTACACGGCGGTGGGCGACGGCGTGACGATCGAGAAGGCCGAGCTCGAGCACTCCATCGTCATGCCCGGCTCGTCCATTCGCGAGCTGGAGGGCCGCATCGAGGCCAGCCTGATCGGCAAGGACGTGCGCATCGGTCGCGGGCCCAAGATGCCGCGCGCCTACCGCTTCGTGGTGGGCGACAGCTCAGAGATCGAGATCCTCTGATGAAGGTGCTCGTCACCGGCGGCAGCGGCATGCTGGGCACCGACGTGGCCCGGGCTGCGGCGTTCGTGAACCACGAGGTGGTGTCCGTGGGCCACGACGAGCTGGACATCGCCGACGCCGAGGCGGTGCGCGCGCGGATCGCCTCCGAGCTGCCCGACGCGGTGGTCAACTGCGCCGCCTACACGAACGTCGACGGCGCCGAGGACGACCTGCGCGGCGCCATGGACGTGAACGGGCACGGCGCCCGCAACGTGGCCGAGGCGGCCGCGATCGTGGAGGCGCCGGTGGTGTTCGTCTCCACCGACTACGTCTTCGACGGCACCAAGGACGGCCCGTATGTGGAGTCGGACGACGTGCACCCGCTGTCGGTGTACGGGCAGAGCAAGCTGGCCGGCGAGCACGAGACGGCCCGCTCCGGCGAGCGCCACTTCGTCGTGCGCACGTCCTGGCTGTTCGGCACGGCGGGGCGCAACTTCGTCGAGACGATGCTGGGACTCGCCGCCGACCACGGCGAGGTGGTGGTGGTGCGCGACCAGTTGGGCTGCCCCACCTATACCGGCCACCTGGCCGACGCGATCGTGCGGTTGCTCGACACGCGCTCCTACGGCGTGCATCACATCTCCGGCGACGGCTCGTGCTCCTGGTACGACTTTGCGCGTGAGATCTTCGGCGAGTCAGGCACGGCCTGCCGAGTGATGTCCTGCACCACCGACGAGACGGGCCGCCGGGCGCCGCGCCCGCGCAACTCCGTGCTGGTCACCGAGCGCGAGGACACGCTGCTGCTACCCGATTGGCGCGAGGGGCTGCGCAGCTACCTGGCCGAACGGGTGGCCGCACCCGACAGGGCACAGGCGTGAAGCTGCTGGTGACCGGCGCCGCCGGCTTCATCGGCTCCACCTACGTGCGCGTGGTGGCCGACGCCCGCCCCGGTGACGAGATCGTGGTGCTCGACAAGCTCACCTACGCGGGGCGGCGCGAGAACCTGGCCGGCGTCGAGGAGCGCATCACATTCGTGGAGGGAGCCATCGAGGATCCCGGCGCGGTGCGTGAGGCCATGGAGGGCTGCAACGCCGTCGTGAACTTCGCCGCCGAGTCGCACGTGGACCGCTCGATCGCCGAGCAGGACGTGTTCGCCATCACCCACGTCATCGGCACCAGCGTGCTGCTGGACGCCGCGCGCGAGCTCGGCGTGTCGCGCTACCTGCAGGTGTCCACCGACGAGGTGTACGGCTCGATCGAGGAGGGCTCGTTCACAGAGACCTCGCCGCTGGCGCCGTCCTCCCCCTACAGCGCCACGAAGGCCGCGGGCGACCTCTTGGTGTCCGCGCACTTCCACACCTACGGCATCGAGGCGGTCATCTGCCGCGGCTCCAACAACTACGGCCCACGCCAGTATCCGGAGAAGCTCATCCCGCTGATGGTGCTCAACGCGCTGCACGGCGACCACCTGCCCGTCTATGGCGACGGCCGCCAGGTGCGCAACTGGCTGTACGTGGAGGACTTCGCGCGCGCCATCGACCACGTGCTGCGCGAGGGGGTGCCGGGCGAGGTGTACAACGTGGGCGGCCCTGACGAGGAGGAGAACATCGAGGTGGTGCGGCGCATCATCGAGCTCACGGGCGCCGACGAGTCGCTGCTCGAGTACGTGACGGACCGCCCGGGCCACGACCGCCGCTACTCCCTGTCGCGCGACAAGGTCGAGGCGCTCGGCTGGAAGGCACAGGTGCACTTCCGCGAGGGCCTGGAGCGCACGGTCGACTGGTATCGCGACAACCGGTCGTGGTGGGAGCCGATCCGCTCGGGTGATTACCGCTCCTACTACGAGCGACAGTACGGGCGAGCGCTGGGTGGGTAGATCCGCCGGGGGTGTCAGGTCATGCCCTGCACCGGGAGCTTCGCTCGAGTTCCGTTGCAGGGCATGACCTGACACCCCCTCCCGCCTCCTAGACTCGTTCCGGTGACGTCCGGACTCGCTGCCGTCCTCGCTTCTCTTAGCTTGGCTCTCACCGGCCTTGCCGAGCGTGAGGCCGCGCATGCGCAGGTTCGGCCGACTCCGCCGCCTGCCACCGACGTGCCTGGGCCCGGGCGGCGCGGTGAGTTCGGCGGCGCTCCCATCGCGCTGCCCACCAAGGCCCCCGTGGCGGTGGGGAAGCCCAACGACGGGCGGCTCATGCGCGGCATCCGGGTGCCTGACGAGGGGCCCCTGTTCTTCACCTGGGACCCGGTCCGCGAGCGCTCGCCCAATCGCTCGTGGCGACGGTACGGCAGCGCGCGGCTGCTTGCCACGGTCGACGCCGTCCTCAAGGAGTACCACCGCCGCAACCCGAACGCCCCGCGCGTTGCCATCGGCGACCTCAGCCGCAGCCGCGGCGGCGGGTTCGGCCGGCGCTTCGGCGGTCTCGGGCACGCCTCGCACCAGAACGGGCTCGACGTGGACATCTACTACCCGCGCAAGGACCGGCGGGAGCGCGAGCCCACCCGGGTGTCGCAGATCGACCTGCGCCTGGCGCAGGACCTGGTGGACCTGTTCGTGGCCGAGGGCGCGCGCTACGTGTTCGTGGGCCCGCGGACCCGGCTGCACGGCCCCCCTAATGTTGTCCAGGAGCTCGTGCACCACGACGACCACCTGCATGTCCGCGTCCGCTGACGCTCCGGCCCTGGAGCTTCGCGGGCTCACGAAGCGCTACGACGACGGCACGGTGGCACTCGAGGGCTTCGACCTCACCGTGCCGGCGGGCAGCTTCTTCGGCCTGCTCGGGCCCAACGGCGCGGGCAAGACCACGCTCATCAGCGCCGTCTGCAACCTCATCCGCGTGACCGAGGGCGAGGTGCTGGTGTTCGGCGAGCCCGCGAACTCGCTCACCGCGCGGGCGTGGGTGGGGCTCTCCGAGCAGGACGTGAACCTCGACCGCTTCCTCACGGTGCGCGAGACGCTCATCTACCACGGCGGCTGGTTCGGGATGGGCAAGGCGGAGGCCGAGGAGCGGTCGGACGAGATGATCGACGTGTTCGACCTGCGCGCGAAGGCCGCGGTGCGCACGCCCAAGCTCTCGGGCGGCATGCGCCGGCGGCTGCTGCTGGCGCGCGCGCTCATGCACCACCCGCGCCTGGTGATCCTCGACGAGCCCACCGCCGGCGTGGACTTCGAGCTGCGCCAGGAGCTCTGGACCTACATCCGCAAGCTGCACGAGGCCGGCACCACGATCCTCCTCACCACCCACTACCTCGAGGAGGCGGAGACGCTGTGTGAGGAGATAGCGCTCATCCGCGGCGGCCGCCTCGTGGCGCGTGACACGGCCGCCGGCCTGCGCGAGCACTACGGCGTGAGCACGCTGGCCGACGTCTACGTGAAGGCGATCCACCAGTGACCGGCAGCGCCGGCCTCTACTGGCTCGCCCGGCGCGAGGTGCTGCGGGTGGGCAAGCTCTGGAGCCAGACGGTGCTGGCGCCGGTCATCTCGTCGCTGCTGTTCATCCTCGTGTTCGGCCTGTCGCTGGGTGGGCGCATCCGCGAGTTCGGGGGCGTGGACTACGAGGTGTTCATCGTGCCCGGCCTGATCGTGATGGCGATGGTGCAGGCCTCCTACAACAACAACGCCTCCACGATCTTCCAGGCCCGGGCCGACCGCTACGTGCACGACGTGCTCTCCGCGCCCATGCACCCGTGGCAGATGAACCTCGGCTACAACGTCGGCGGGCTGGTGAGGGCGCTCGCCATCGGCATCTCGCTCCTGGTGCTCTCGGTACCGCTCACGGGCGTTCCGGTGGAACGGCCATTCGCGCTGGCGGCCGCGGTCCTGCTGGGGCTGGTGCTGTTCGGCGCACTCGGCACCGTCGTCGGGATCTTCGCCGAGCAGTGGGACCACACCACGTTCATCTCGAACATCCTGATCCTGCCGCTCACGTTCGTCGGCGGCGTCTTCTACTCGGTCGAGGTGCTCCCCTCGCCATGGGAGGAGCTGTCGCACTTCAACCCGATCTTCTATCTCGTGAACGCCGTGCGCTTCGGCTTCCTGGGCACCAGCGACGTGAGCATCTGGCTTTGCCTGGGCGTCACCGCGATGCTCGCGGTGCCCGCGTACCTGTGGTCCCAGTGGCTGTTCTCGAGCGGCCGGAGGCTCAAGCCGTGAGGCCCTGGCCGGAAAGCCGGGTCGGGCAGTACGCGCGGCGCGTGGGCGAGCTGCTCGGAGTCGAGGGCGGCGAGCTGGACCTGCTCGAGGCGGCCGGCTCGCTGCACGACGCCGGCAAGTACTTCCTCTCGGGTGACGTGCTCGAGAAGCCCGGCCCGCTCGACGACGCCGAGTGGGAGGCCATGCGCCGCCATCCGGAGTTCGGCGCCGCGATCGCGCGCGACGAGGGACACGGCGACGAGGTGCAGGACTGGATCCGGCACAGCCACGAGTCGCTCGACGGCTCGGGCTACCCCGACCATCTGGAGGGGGACGAGATCCCGCTGGGCGCCCGCATCATCGCCGTGGTGGACGCCTACGTGGGGATGACGGCCGAGCGTCCCTACCGCGAGGCGCTGCTGCCCGAGGAGGCGCTCGCGCGCCTGGAGGCCGACGCCGGCAAGCGCTATGACCCGCGCCTGGTGGAGGCCTTCGCGGGGCTGGTGCGCGCCAACCTGCCGTGAGCTTGGAGGAGCTGAAGGCGGAGGTGGTGCGCTGCCGCCGCTGCCCGCGCCTGGTGGAGTGGCGCGAGCGCGTGGCCCGCGAGAAGCGGGCGGCCTACCGGGACGAGGAGTACTGGGGCCGCCCGGCGCCCGGCTTCGGCGATCCCGCCGCGCGCGTGTACGTGCTCGGGCTCGCGCCGGCGGCGCACGGCGCCAACCGCACCGGCCGCGTGTTCACCGGCGACCGTTCCGGCGACTGGCTGTTCGCCTCGATGCACCGCACGGGCTTCGCCAACCAGCCGGCCTCGGTGAGCCGCGACGACGGCCTGCGCCTCGACGGCGCCTTCGTGGCCGCCGCGGTGCGCTGCGCTCCACCGGCCAACCGGCCGCTGCCGGCCGAGCGCGACAACTGCCTGCCCTACGCCGCCGCCGAGCTGGACCTCCTGCGCCCGCGGGTGGTGGTGTGCCTCGGCGGCTTTGCCTGGGACGCCGCCTGCCGCCTGCTGGCGCTCCGGCCCAGGCCGCGCTTCGGCCACGGGGCCGAGCAGCCCGTGCCGGACGGCCCCGTGCTGCTGGGCACCTACCACCCGAGCCAGCAGAACACGTTCACCGGTCGCCTGACCGAGGCGATGATGGACGCCGTGTTCACGCGAGCGCGGGAGCTGGTCGCGGACCATCGCGAGGCACGAGACGGCGCGGGTTTCGGCACGTTCCGGCTCCTGAGAAGGCGCGCCTGAGCGAGGCGGTACGCTGACCGGTCATGCCGCTCTCCGGCTTCACCCCGCAGGTCAGTGATTGGTTTGCGCGCTCGTTCGCCGAGCCCACTCCGGCGCAGTCCCAGGCCTGGCCGAAGATCGCGGGCGGAGACAACGTGCTGCTCTCGGCCCCCACCGGCTCGGGCAAGACGCTGGCCGCGTTCCTCTGGGGGCTCGATCGGCTGGTGGCCGAGCCGGTGGAGCCCAGGCGCACGCGGCTCGTATACGTGTCGCCGCTCAAGGCTCTCTCCTACGACATCGAGCGCAACCTGCGCGCGCCGCTCAAGGGCATCGGCGGAGACGTCTCGGTGGCTATCCGCACCGGTGACACGCCTCAGAAGGACCGCGCGGCCATGCTGCGCAAGCCGCCGGACATCCTCATCACCACGCCGGAGTCGCTCTACCTCATGCTCACCTCGCGGGCGCGCGAGATCCTCACCGACGTCGAGTGGGTGATCGTCGACGAGATCCACGCCGTGGCGCAGACCAAGCGCGGGGCCCACCTCGCGCTCACCCTCGAGCGGCTCGAGCATCTCGCCGGCCGGGCGGTCCAGCGCATCGGCCTCTCTGCCACTCAGCGCCCCCTGGAGGAGGTCGGCCGCTTCCTGGTGGGCCCCGGGCGCGAATGCACGATCGTCGACACGGGCATCCGCAAGCCACTCGACCTCGAGATCCGCGTGCCGGTGGAGGACATGGCGGAGCCGGGCGCCCACGACGTCACCGACCCCGCGGTCGGCGGCATGGGCACAGCCGCAGGCGGCGGCGACCTGGTGGGCACGGGCATCGGCCAGATCGGCGACACGGGCACCACGAGCCGGTCGATCTGGCCGGCCATCTACCCCGACCTGCTCCAGCTGGTGCGCGAGCACCGCTCCACGATCGTGTTCGTGAACAACCGCCGCGGGGCCGAGCGCCTGGCGGTGCGGCTGAATGAGCTCGCGGGCGAGGACGGGCAGCCGGCGGAGATCGCGCGCGCCCACCACGGCTCGCTCGCGCGCGAGGAGCGGCTGGTGGTGGAGGAGCTGCTCAAGTCGGGCGAGCTGCCGTGTCTCGTGGCCACGAGCTCGCTGGAGCTGGGCATCGACATGGGCGCCGTGGACCTCGTGCTGCAGGTGGAGTCGCCAAAGTCCGTAACCCGCGGGCTGCAGCGCATCGGCCGCGCCGGCCACGGCGTGGGCGAGGTCTCCAAGGGCCGGATCTTCCCCAAGTTCCGCGCCGACCTGCTCGAGTGCGCGGTGGTCGCGCGCCGCATGCGCAACGGGGAGATCGAGGAGACGGTGGTGCCGCGCAACCCGCTCGACGTGCTGGCCCAGCACATCGTGGCGATGGTGGCCACCGACGACGAGTGGCCCGTGCCCGAGCTGCACGAGACGGTCAAGCGGGCCTACCCCTTCGCCGAGCTGTCGCGCGACCTGCTGGACAGCGTGCTCGACATGCTCGACGGCCGTTACCCCTCCGAGGAGTTCGCCGAGCTGCGGCCGCGCATCGTGTGGGACCGCGTCAAGGACGTCATCCGGGGCAGGCGCGGCGCACTGCAGCTGGCGGTCACCAACGCGGGCACCATCCCCGACCGCGGCCTGTTCGGCGTGCACCTGCCCGACGGGCGCCGTGTGGGCGAGCTGGACGAGGAGATGGTCTACGAGGCGCGCGCGGGCCAGACGTTCCTGCTCGGGGCGTCGGCCTGGCGGATCGAGGAGATCACGCGCGACCGTGTGGTGGTCACCCCCGCGCCCGGCGCCCCCGGCGCCATCCCGTTCTGGCGCGGCGACAGCATGGGCCGTCCGGCCGAGCTGGGCCTGGCCATCGGCGCGTTTGCCCGCGAGGCGGTGGACCGCGAGCCCGAGGAGCTGGCGGGCGAGTACGACCTCGATCCGCGCGCCGCGCGCAACCTCGTGGCGTACCTGCGCGAGCAGCGCGAGGCCACGCGCGTCGTGCCCAGCGACCGCACGGTGGTGGTGGAGCGCTTCCGCGACGAGATCGGCGACTGGCGGCTGTGCGTGCTTTCGCCCTGGGGCGGCCGGGTGCACGCGGCCTGGGCACTGGCGCTGAGCGCGCGCATCCGCGACGAGTTCGGCCTGGAGTCCGACGCCATCTGGTCGGACGACGGCATCATCGTCCACCTGCCCGACGCCGACGAGCCGCCGGGACCCGAGCTCGTGCTCGTGGAGCCGGACGAGATCGAGGAGCTCGTGGTGCGCGAGCTGTCCTCCTCCGCGCTCTTCGGCGCCCGTTTCCGCGAGAACGCCGCGCGCGCGCTGCTGCTGCCGCGCGCGTTCCCCGGCAAGCGCACGCCGCTGTGGCAGCAGAGGCTCAAGGCGCAGTCGCTGCTCGAGGTGGCCAAGCGCTACGGCCAGTTCCCGATCGTGCTGGAGACCTATCGCGAGTGCCTGCGCGACGTGCTCGACCTCCCCGGGCTCACGGAGCTGCTGCGGGGCCTGCACACCCGCGAGCTGTCGCTGGTGGAGGTGGAGACCCAGCGGGCGTCCCCGTTCGCCTCCTCGCTCCTGTTCGACTACGTGGCCACGTACATGTACGAGGGCGACACGCCCAACGCGGAGCGCCGAGCCGCGGCGCTGTCGCTGGACCGCGAGCTGCTGCGCGAGCTGCTCGGGCAGGAGGAGCTCCGCGAGCTCATCGACCCGAACGCGCTGGACGACGTCGAGCGGGACCTGCAGCGGCTGTCCGAGCGCACCCAGGCGGTGAACGCGGACGGGATGCACGACGTGCTGCGGGCGGTGGCCGACCTCACCCTGGCCGAGGCGGACGCGCGCTCGCACCGCGGGGCGCGAGCCGAGCGGATGCTCGACGCCCTGCAGGCCGAACGCCGGGCGGTGGTCATGCGCATCGCCGGCGAGGACCGCTACATCGCCTCCGAGGACGCCGGCCTCTTCCGCGACGCGCTGGGCGCCGTGCCACCCGGCGGGCTGCCGGCGGCCTTCCTCGAGGAGGTGGAGGAGCCGCTCGTGCGGATGGTGCGCCGCTACGCCCGCACCCACGGGCCCTTCATCAGCGACGACCTCCAGGCCCGGTACGGCATCGACTTCGGCCCCGTGCTGCGCGAGCTCGAGGCCGGCGGCCGGCTCGTGCGCGGGGAGCTGCGCCCCGGCGGCGCCGAGCGCGAGTGGTGCGATCCCGACGTGCTCCGGCGGCTGCGGCGCGCGTCGCTCGCCACCCTGCGCAAGGAGGTCGAGCCCGCCGAGCAGCGCGTGTTCGCGCGGCTGCTGCCGGCCTGGCAGGGCGTGGACGCGTCGCCGCCCGGCGGCGCGGGTGTGGACCGCCTGCGCGAGGTGCTCGTGCCGCTTCAGGGAGTGGCGCTCGCCCCGGACGTGTGGGAGCGCGACGTGCTGCCCCGGCGCGTGGGCGCCTACTCGCCCGCGTGGATGGACTCGCTTTGCGCGGGGGGAGAGGTCGTGTGGATCGGGGCCGGAGCGCTCGGGCGCACCTCGGGCCGGCTGGCCCTCTACTTCCGCGACGACGCCCGCTGGCTCGGCCCGCCCCCGTTCAAGGGCGAGCGGCCCGCGGGCGACCTGCACGAGCGGCTGCGCGAGCGCCTGGGCGCGGGCGCCTGCTTCTTCACGGACCTGATCGCCGACGTCCCCGCGGAGCCGGTCGAGCTGCAGGAGGCGTTGTGGGACCTCGCCTGGGCGGGCGAGGCCACCAACGACGCGTTCGCCCCGCTCCGCGCCCCACGGCTCACGCTCGCTCGCCGCCAGCAGGACGCGCGCCGCCGCTTCGCCCGCCACCGCGGCCCCTCGGCCCCCCAGACGCAGGGCCGCTGGTCGCTCACCGCGCCGCTGTTCGCCGACGCCCCCGGCCACGGGCCGCGCACGCGGGCGCTGGCCGAGATCCTGCTGGAGCGCTACGGCATCGTCACGCGCGAGACGGTGCTGGCCGAGGGCGTGCCGGGCGGCTTCGCTTCCCTCTACCCGGAGCTGGGCAACCTGGAGACGCTGGGCACGGCGCGCCGCGGCTACTTCGTAGAGGGGCTGGGCGGCGCGCAGTTCGCCCTCGGCGCCGCGGTCGAACGCCTCCGCGGCTTCCGCTCCGACGAGCCCTCGGGCCCACTCGTGCTCGCCGCGACCGACCCGGCCAACCCCTACGGCGCCTCGCTGCCGTGGCCGCGGCGGGAGGAGGAGGGCGCGCGCCGGCCTGCGCGCGTGGCGGGCGCCTACGTCGTCCTGCTCGACGCCGAGCCCGTGCTGTTCGTGGAGAAGGGCGGAAAGGGCATCGCCGCACTGGCGGAGGGACCCATCGACGGCGACGGGGTCCCCGCGCCGTGGTTGCGCGAGGCGCTCGAGGCGCTCGCGGACCATGTGCGAAAGGGGCGCCTGCGCCGGATCGCCCTGGAGCGCTTCGACGGCGAGGCGATCGTGGGATCGCCGGTGGAGCGGCTGCTGGTGGAGCTGGGCTTCCGCCAGGGGCCGCGCAAGCTCACCCTCAGCGCCTGATCGTCGTTCTATAGTCGTTGCGGACGCAAATGTCGGCGCAACCGGACATCACCACGGAACCCGCCGCGCCGGTGGATGAGAGCTGTCCCGAGTCCTCTCCCTCGCTGCGCGCGTGGGACGAGGAGCCCACACTCGCATGGGTGGGGCTGCACACGGCCCATCGGCGGCTGCTGAGGTGCCTCGAGCAGGATCTGGTCAGCCGCCACGGCGTCGGCCTCAGCGGCTACAAGCTGCTCGCTCGCCTGGTCAAGAGCTCGGGCGAGGTGCGCATGTCCGAGCTGGCCGACGACGCCCTGCTCAGCCCCAGCCGAGTCTCCCGCCTGGCAGACCAGCTCGAGGCCGATGGCCACCTCGAGCGCACCACATGCCCGACGGACTCGCGCGGGGTGTGCGCCGTCCTCACCCCCGGCGGGCGCGAGTTCCTCGCCCAGGTGCATGCCACGTACGTCGAGACGGTCGAGCGAGAGTTCTTCGACCGTCTGGGCGAGCGCGACGTCAAGGCGCTCGCCCGCGCCTTCTCACGCCTGAGCTAGCCGCCGCTGGTGCCGCCCCTGTCACCTTGCTCCCCTCGGCAGTCTGATTGCGTGCGCAAGCACCTCTGCTAAGGTATTGCTTGCTCACGCAACTATCACTCACTGGAGGAGATCTGATGAGCGTCATCGAGCAGCAGACCACGACCGGCACCTGGCGGGCAGACAAGGTCCACTCCACCGTGGGCTTCGAGGTGAAGCACATGGTGGTGTCCACCTTCCGCGGCGGCTTCGAGGACTTCGACGCCACGCTCACGTTCGAGGACGGCGAGCCGCGAGTGGTGGGCACGGTCCGCTCGGACAGCATCGAGGTCCGGGACGAAAACCTGGCAGCGCACCTGCAGTCGCCCGACTTCTTCGACTCCGAGCAGCATCCGGAGATCCGCTTCGAGTCCGTGGCCACGCGCCGCGAGGGCGACGAGCTGACCGTGGAGGGCGACCTCACCATCAAGGGCGTCACCAAGCGGGTGGAGGCGCGCGGCGCGATCGTCGACGCGCACGACGACCCGGTCGGCGGCACGCGGATGGGCGTCGAGCTGTCCACCCTCGTGGACCGCACGGAGTACGGCCTGAAGTGGAACCAGCCGCTGCCCAAGGGCGGCTTCGCGCTCGCCCACGACGTCCGGCTCGTGGTGAACCTCGAGTTCGTGAAGGCCGAGTAGCCATGAAGGTCCTCGGGATCTCCGGCAGCCTGCGCCGGGACTCCTGGAACACGAAGCTCCTCCGGGCGGCGGCCGAGCTGCTGCCGCCCGGAGCCGAGCTCGTGATCTGGCAGGGCCTGCGCGAGGTGCCGGCCTACGACGAGGACGAGGACGGCGACGACCGCCCGGCCGCCGTGGTGGACCTGTGGCGCGCGATCGAGGAGGCCGACGCAGTGCTCATCGCCACGCCGGAGTACAACCACTCGCTCCCCGGCGCCCTCAAGAATGCGCTCGACTGGATGTCCCGCCCGCTGGCCGACAGCCCGCTGCGCGGCAAGCCCGCCCTCGTGATCGGCGCAAGCACGGGCATGTTCGGCGCGGTGTGGGCGCAGGCCGAGGGCCGCAAGGTGCTCGCCGCCATCGGCGCGAGGGTGGTGGACGCGGAGCTGCCCGTGACGCTCTGCCACGATCGCTTCGAGGCCGACGGCCGCCTGGCTGACGAGGATCTCCGAGCGCAGCTCGCGGAGATGGTCGGCGCGATGCGAAAGCACCCGCGCGCCGTCGCCGCCTGACCCCACACCGTCCTTTCTAGACCCGTATGGTGGTGTAGGGCGGCCGCAGCGGGGTACGTCCCGTCCCAAACCGATTTGAGAGGGGGCAGCAGAGTGTCCAGAGAGAAGCGTTCATGGCTCGCCATGGCGCTCGGCGCGCTTGTGCTCGCGTTCGGGCTGGCGGCGTGCGGAGACGACGATGACGATGGCGACGGGGGCGGCGACGCGCCCGAGACGGGATTCACGCTGACGATCGGCGACCTCGTCCCACTCACCGGCGACCTGTCCACATTCGGGCCGCCCGGCCGCAAGGCGGCGGACCTGGCGATCCAGGAGCTGGAGCAGGCGATCGAGGAAGCGGGAATCGACTCGCAGGTGGGGATCGAGCACGCTGACACCGAGACGAACTCACAGGCCTCGGTCCAGGCCGCGCGCCAGCTCATATCCGGCGACGCGTCCTGCCTCACGGGCGCCTGGGCGTCGGCCGACACCATCCCGGTGGGCACCTCGGTGGCCGCGCGGCAGCGGATCCCGCTGATCTCGCCGGCGTCCACCAGCGCCGAGATCACGGAGCTCGACGACAACGGCTTCGTGTGGCGCACCGCGCCGTCCGACACCCTGCAGGGCCCCGCGCTCGCCGACACGGTCGAGGAGGAGCTCGGCGGGACGGACTTCACGGTCTCGCTCGCGGCGCGCAACGACGCCTACGGCCAGGGGCTGATCAGCAGCTTCCAGGAGGCCTGGGAGGGGAAGGGCGGCTCGGTGACCGGGCCTGTCCTGTACGACCCGGAGCAGCCGAGCTTCAACTCGGAGGCCGCCGAGATCGTGGCCGGCAACCCGGACGCCTACGTGATCGTCGACTTTCCGGAGACCTACGCGAAGATGGGAGCAGCTCTCGTCCGCACCGGGGAGTTCGATGCGAGCACGCTGTTCGTGACGGACGGCCTCGCGGGCGACACGATCCCGGAGGGCATCCCCGAGGGGGCCCTCGAGGGAGCTCGCGGCACCCGGCCGGGCACGCCCGAGGAAGGCGAGGCCCCCGAGGCGTTCAACGAGCTCTACACGTCGGCGCCCGGACCCGACCGCCAGACGTTCGATGCCCAGAACTTCGACGCGGTGATGCTGTGCTTCCTGGCCGCGCTGAAGGCCGGGTCCGCAGAGGGGCCCGACATCAACGAGGAGCTCCAGGCGGTCAGCGGCCCGCCGGGTGACAAGCTCAGCTTCCTCGAGCTGGGGGATGCGGTCACCGCCTTGAGCGAGGGCGAGGACATCGACTTCGAGGGCGTCACGGGCCCGATCGACTTCGACGACAACGGCGACCCGACGACGGCGACCTATGAGGTCTTCGCCTACGAGGGCGGCAGCCTGGAGGTCGTGCGCCAGTTCCAGGCGCAGGCGGAAGAGTCCCAGTAGCTCCCTCGCGAGAGGGAAGGCGAACCACCGGGGCGGGCCGCGAGCCCGCCCCGGTCACGTCTCCTCGGCGCGGTCGATGCGCGCGGTGCCGCCGAGGTAGAGGTCTGCGACCTTTGGGTCGTCCAGCAGCTCGTTGCCCGGCCCCTCGAAACGGTTGCGGCCCAGGTCGAGGACATAGCCGCGGCTGGACATCGCGAGCGCCCGGCGCGCGTTCTGCTCGACCATGAGCACCGTCACGCCGGCGCGGTTGATGTCGACGACGTTCTCGAAGATCGCCTCCACGAAGAGGGGAGCCAGGCCCGCCGAGGGCTCGTCGAGCAGGATCATCTCCGGATCTGGCATGAGCGCTCGCGCCATCGCCACCATCTGCCGCTCGCCGCCCGACATCGTCCCCGCCGGCTGGCGCCGGCGCTCGGACAGGCGCGGGAAGAGCTCGTACATCCGCTCTCTGCGCCCGGCGACGTCCAGGCCCGGGCGCGCCAGCGCCCCCATCTCCAGGTTCTCCTCCACGGTCAGGTTGGGGAAGACGTTGTCGAGCTGCGGGACGTAGCTCATCCCGGCCCGGGAGATCGAGTGAGGCTTGCGGCCGGCGATGGCCTCCCCGCGGAAGACCACCTCGCCGGAGCGGGGCGGAAGCAGGCCGAAGATCGATTTGATCAGCGTGGACTTGCCCGCGCCGTTGGGCCCGACGATCGTGACGATCTCACCCTCGCGCACCTCCACGTCCACGCCGTCGAGGATGTCCACCTCGGGCACGTAGCCGGCCACCAGGCCCCGGGTCCGCAGCAGTGCCGTCACGATCCGCCCGGTGCGCCCAGATAGGCGTCGATCACGCGCTCGTCCGAGCGCACCTCGTCAGGGGTGCCGTCCGCGATCACGCGCCCCTGCGCCATGACGATCACGCGATCCGAGTGGTTCATCACGACCTCCATGTCGTGCTCGATGAACAGGAACGTCACGCCGTCGCGGTCGCGCAACTCGGCGATGTGCTCGAGCAGGCGGCGCCCGAGGGTGGGATTGATCCCGGCCATCGGCTCGTCGAGCAGCACGAGCCGAGGCTCCACCATCAGCGCGCGGGCCAGCTCGAGGAGCTTGCGCTGGCCGCCCGAGAGCGTGCCCGCATAGTCGCCGGCCTTCTCGCTCAGGCCGAACAGCTCAAGCAGCTCCAGCGCCCGCCTTCGCACCTCCGTCTCGCGCCGGCGCGCGGCGGCCGGGCGCAGGAGGAGCGTCGGGAGGTGCTCGCCCGGCTGGTCGGGTGCGGCGAGCATCATGTTGTCGATCACGGGCATGGCCGACAGCGCCTTGGTGATCTGGAAGGTGCGGACCATGCGGCGACGCGCGATCAGGTGCGGCGGCTTGCGGAAGATCGAGCGGCCCTCGTAGAGCACCTTGCCGCGGTCCCCGCGCGTGAAGCCGGTGACCACGTTGAAGAGCGTCGTCTTGCCGGCGCCGTTGGGACCGATCAGGGCGGTGATCGAACCGGAGGCCACGTCAAAGCTCGCCCCGTCCACGGCGACGATGCCGCCGAACCGCTTCGACACGCCCTCGACGCGCAGGATCGTGTCGTCAGTCACCGAGCACCATCTCGTCGCGCTTGCCGAGGATGCCCTGGGGGCGGAAGGCCATGAGCAGGATGAGCACGAGGCCGACGAGCATGAAGCGCAGGGCCGCCACCTTCTCGGCGGCGAGGGGCAGGTCGATGAAGCGGGTGGCCTCGAGCAGCGTCCAGAGCAGCACCGCCCCGAGCGCAACGCCGACGTAGCTCGCCAGGCCGCCGAGCACGAGCACCGCGTAGCCGATGAAGGTGAACAGCGGCTCGAACGACTGCGGGTTGAGGAACGAGAGGTTCAGCGCCAGGAAGTAGCCGGCGATCGCTCCGAGCGCAGCAGCGATCGCGAGCGACTGGAGCTTGTAGGAGAACGTGTTCTTGCCGAGCGCCCGCGCCGCGTCCTCGTCTTCCCGGATCGCGCGCAGCACGCGCCCCCACGGGCTGCGCTGCAGCGGGATCAGGATCGCCGTGAGCACGATCAGGGCGCCCCACGTGACGATCAGCAGCGGCAGCAGGAACTCGTCGCCCAGGCCCACGCCCTCGAGCCACTCGAGGAACGTGTTCGAGAGCTCGGCCCAGTCGTCGTCGAACCCCAGCAGCCCCTGGTTCCCGCCGGTCAGCTCGCGCGCGTTCTGCGCCGAGTAGCGGACGATCTCCGCGAATGCGATCGTGACGATCGCGAAGTAGTCCGCCCGCAGCCGCAGCGCGGGAAGCCCGATGAGCACGCCCGCCGCCATCGCCACCAGCGTGGCCGCCGGCAGCGCGAGCCAGAAGGACCAGCCGGCCTTCACCACGAGGATGCCCATGGTGTAGGCCCCGATCGCCATGAACCCCGCCTGGCCGAAGTTCACGACGCCCGTGAAGCCCACGTTCAGCTGGAGGCCGAGGGCGAAGATCGCGTACACCCCCGCGATCACGCCCACGCCGATCCAGAAGTCGAGCGACGTGAAGGCGTCGAGGGTCACGGCGAGCATCACAGCGCGCGCTCCCGCCCGAAGATGCCCTGCGGCCGCACGATCAGGACGAGGATGAGCACGGCGAAGCCCACGGCGATCTTCCAGCGTGCATCGAACACCAGCGTGGACCACTCCTGCACGAGCCCCAGCACCACCCCGCCCGCGAGGGCGCCGTAGGCGTTGCCGATGCCGCCGAGGATCACCGCGGCGAACAGCCCGAGGAGGAGGAAGAACCCGAGGTTCGGCGTCATCACCCCGATCGACGCGGTGTAGAGCACGCCTGCAAGACCCGCGAGCCCGGCCGCGAAGATCCAGGTGGCGATGACGATCCGGTCGGTGTCGATCCCCGTCACCTCGGCCAGGTCGAAGTTGTCTGCGAGCGCGCGGATCTGCCTGCCCAGCGACGTCACGCGGAGCATGAGCGCCACGAGGACGAGCGTCGTGAAGCCCGTGACCACCACGATGAGCTCCGTCCGTCCGATGCGCAGCCCCAGGAACTCGATCGAGTCGGTCACGTTCACGTCGAGCGAGCGGCCGGCCGTGCCCGCCACGAGCTGGATGCCGTTGCGGATCAGGAAGGCGAGACCGATGGCCATGAGCAGCAGCTGCAGCAGCCCGGCGCCCTTGGCGCGCATCGGCCGCCACATGACCCGCTCGAAGGCCACTCCGAGGAGGGCGGTGAGCGCCACCGCGATGAGCAGCGCCGCGATCAGCGGCATGCCGATCGAGACGTTGAACGCGAACGCCACGTATGCCCCGAACGTGAGCATGTCGCCGTGGGCGAAGTTGACGAGCTTGAGGGTCCCGTACACGAGCGTGAGCCCGACGGCCCCCAGCGCGTAGTAGGAGCCCGAGATCAGCCCGTTGACGGACCGCTGGGCGGTGTCGTGCAGGCCGTGCGCCGCCACGAGCGCGAGCGCCAGCGCCACGAGCACCGCCGCGGCCACGCGCGCCGGATGATCGCTCGCCATTCGGCGCGCGCGCTCGGCGAGCGTCGCCTCCCCCTGCTGGACGGCAATGCCGGCCTCCATCCCACTCGACGTACCCCACTCATGCATCCCACACACGAAACGGTGCCCATGAATGGTCGATTCCACGGCCGCGTAGGATCGTTGGCATGCTCGAGGGCGACCTCACCCTCCACTCCCACCTCCGGATGGGCGGCAGCTGGGGCGTGTACGCGCGCGGCCGGCGCTGGCGCCGGTCCCCGCGCCGGGCCTGGCTGGTGATCCGCGCACCGGAGCACGAGGTGGTCCAGTTCGACGGGCCGGTGCTCGAGCTCATGACCGACGAGCGCACCGGACTCCCGTGCCCGCGCTGCGGCACGCTCGTGAACGGCCGCGGCCAGGGGGACGACAACCGCACCAGCTACTGGTGCCCGGGGTGCCAGTCGTGAGGCGGGTCGGCCACAAGGGCGCCGACCACGTGGCGCCCGGCAACACGTTCGAGAGCTTCGAGGCCGCGCTCGCCGCCGGGGTCGACATGATCGAGTTCGACGTCCTGCCACTGAGCGATGGCCGCCTGGTGCTCGCCCATGACCCCGAGGACGCGGCCGGCCGCGAGCCCGCCACGCTCGAGGAGGGCCTCGACCACTTCGCCGGGGAGGCCTACGCCGACGTGGAGCTGGACGTGGACCTCAAGCTGCCGGGCTACGAGCGCCGCGTGGTCGAGGGCCTGGCCGAGCGCGGGCTGATCGAGCGCTCGCTCATCTCCTCCCAGTACATCGAGAGCTTCGAGCGGATCGGGGAGCTGGGCACCGGGGTGCGCCGCGGCTGGTCGGTGCCGCGGGTGCGGCGCGACTACACCCGCACGCCGCTCGCCCCGGTGGCCTACGGCGTGGCCCGCTGGATGCGGATGCGGCTCCCCGGACAGGCGGAGGACCTGATCGCCGCCGGGCGCATCGAGGCGGTGATGGCGCACTGGATCCTCGTGAGCGCCGCGCTGGTGGAGCGCGTGCAGCGCGCCGGGGGCCAGGTCTACGTCTGGACCGTGGACGACCGCTCGAGGATCGGCGAGTTCGAGGCGCTGGGCGTGGACGGCGTGATCACCAACGACCCGCGCCTGTTCGGGTCAGCGGATCTCGCAGAGGCCTGAGGAGAACCCCGGCGGGTCCGCGCCGGCGGTGGACTCGAAGCCGCCCTTCGTGTTGGCCCGCGCGCGCCGCACCACAACCGTGCGGAGCTTCTTGCGGCGGCCCATCCGGCGACGCTCGCGCCACTGGTACTCCACCACTCCCCGCAGGACGAAGCGGCCGCCGTCGGCCGGCGGGTCGAAGCGGAACGTGTAGCCCACCTCGCGGTGGCGCACCCGCGCCGAGCCCAGCCGGAACCAGCGCGAGATGCCGGAGCCGCCCACGTTGTGCCAGATCCCCTCCGACTCGGAGAAATGGTGCACGCGGAAGCGCACGTACATCTGGGCGCGCCGGCGGCGCGCGTCGCCCGGCATCCGGGCGCGCACGCCCAGGGCGTTCGGCTGCGCCTCGGTGTCACAGACGTTCACGGTGGCCCAGAGGTCACGCGGGCGCGGCTTGGCTCCGGCGGGGGCGGGAGCGGCGGCGAGCAGGGCGGCGGATGCGCAGGCCGCGGCGAGCAGGGGGCGCATGCCCCCAGTATCGGTCAGCGGCCGCGAAAGTTGCGCCGGGCTGCCGGCGTGATGGATCGTGTGGTGCGACGTAGTACTGACGTGAGCGAGACGTTGGCCGAGCCGATTCCCACCATCGCCCAGCCCGCCGAGACGTTCGAGGCGCTCTACCGCCGCGCGTTCCCGCGCGTGTACGCCTACGTGGCGTCCCTGCTGCGCGACCGCGCGGCGGCCGAGGACGTCACCTCGCTCGCGTTCGAGCGGGCCTACCGCCGCCGCCGCGGCTACAAGCGGTCGCGCGGGACACCCGAGGCGTGGCTGTTCGGCATCGCCCGCAACGCGGCACTGGACGAGTTGCGCCGCCGCCGCCGGCGGGCCTCGCTCGACGCCGACGTGGCGGACGTCTGGTCCCACACACCGGACGAGCACGCGGAGCTTGCGCTCCGGCGCTCCGTCGTGCGGGCGGCCCTGGGCCGCCTCGACGCGCGCGAGCGGGAACTCGTCGCCCTGAAGTACGCCGGCGGCCTCACCAACGCGGAGATCGCCCGCGTCGTGGGGATCTCGGAGTCCAACGCCGGCACGAAGCTGCACCGCACCCTGGAGAAGCTGAGGAGGGAGTGCCATGACGACGCCTGAGCTCGAGGAGCTGCTCGCCGAGGACGCGCCGCGGCCGTCGGACGCGTTCACGGCCCGTATGGAGGAGCGACTCGCCCAGGGGTTTCCGCGCCGCCGCCGGGCGCGCATGCCGGCGGTCCCCCGCGTGCCGAGCCTCCCGCGGCCGGCGCTCGCCGGTCTGGCCTCGGCGGCGCTCGCCCTCTCGGTGACGGTGGCTCTTCTGGTGGGCGGTGGAGAGAACGCGGACGATGCTCGCACCGCGGTCGCACCGGCCGCCCCCGGCGCCCGGGACGCGGCCGGTAGCGCCGAGTCGCTCGAGCCTGCGCCGCGTGAAGGGATCGCGCCCGGCGAGTCTGAGCGCGACATCGAGCGCTCGGCCCGGCTCACCCTCGCGGCGCCGGCAGACGAGCTCGGCCGCGCGGCGGAGGCGATCGTGGGCGTGGCCGACCGCCACGACGGCTTCGTGCTGCGGTCCGAGGTCAACACCGGCGAGGACGGTGGCGGCGGTTCATTCGAGCTGCGCATCCCGCAGGAGCGCCTGCGCGCTGCGCTGGTCGACCTGTCGGCCATCGGCGAGGTGCGCGCCCGCTCCGAGCAGGGCCAGGACGTGACGTCCGCCGTCAGCAGCACCGAGGAGCGCCTCGACGAGGCCCGCTCCGACCGCCGCGGCCTGCTCCGCCGCCTCGAGCGGGCGGAGAGCGATGAGGCGTCGCGCGCCATCCGGCGGCGGCTGCGCCTGGTGTCGGCGGAGATCCGCGGGCTGAGCGGGGAGCTCCGCGCGCTGCGCGAGCGCGTGGACTACGCGGCGGTGAGCGTGACGCTCGAAGAGGGCGGATCCGACGGCGACGGCGGGTCCGACGGCTCCGACGACGGCGCGGGAGCGGCGCTGGACGACGCGCTGGGCACGCTCGAGGGCGCGCTCGAGATGGGCATCCGCGCACTCGGCGTGCTCCTCCCCCTCTCCCTGCTGGCCGCGGCCGGCTGGCTCGCCACCCGCCTCGCTCTGCGCCGCCGCCGCAACGCCGCGCTGGGCTAGCGGCCCCGGCCTCGACGCCAGCCCCGGCCCCGCGCGCCGCTGGGTCGATCTACCCCGACATGTTCTGGGTAAAGCGACCCAGCGCCCTAACCTCCGGCGGCCGGTTCGCGCTCCACTCGCACCCCGAAGCCCTCGGCCTCCACCGCCGCCACGATCTCGCTGCCGTGATCGGGGCCGCGGGTCTCGAGCACCAGCTGCACCGCCGTCTCGCGCACGTGGAGGTCCATGCCGTCGCGCAGGTGCTCGACGTCCACGACGTTGGCACCCTGCTCGGCGATCACCCGGAGCAGGCCCGCGAGGGCGCCTGGGCGGTCCGGCACGACGGTGCCGAGCACGATGCGCCGGCCGGCGGCCGTCTCGCCCAGGCGGATGCACTCCGCGAGCAGGCCGGCGTCGACGTTGCCGCCCGAGAGCACCGCACACACGTCGCCCTCCGCCGGGGCGGCCACCTTGCCGTGCATCAGCGCCGCCACGCCGGCGGCGCCCGCCGCCTCCACCACGAGCTTGGAGCGCTCCAGCAGGAGCACCATCGCCTGTGCCACCTCGTCGTCGGACACCGTCACGACCTCGTCCACCCACCGCTCCACCAGGGGCTGCGTGAGCTCGCCGGGGCGCTTGACCGCGATCCCGTCGCAGATCGTGGCGGGCGCGCGTTCCGGCCGCGGCGCGGAGGCGTAGGGGGCGCAGGCCTCCGACTGCACGCCGACCACACGCAGACCGGGGATCCGCGCCTTCGAGGCGATGGCCGCCCCGGTGGCCAGCCCCCCGCCGCCCAGCGGGACGACCAGCACGCGCACGGCGGGCGCCTGGCGTGCGACCTCCAGGCCGATCGTGCCCTGACCGGCCACCACGTCGAGGTCGTCGAAGGGATGGACCAGCGTCATGCCCTCCGCTGCCGCCGCCTCCAGGGCGGCGGCTCCCGCGTCGTCGTAGCCGCCCTCGATGAGCCGGACCTCCCCGCCGTACTCCCGTACCGCGGCGACCTTGGCGAGCGGAGCCCGCGCCGGCATGCAGAGCGTGGCGCGGGCACCGCGCCTGCGTGCCGCCAGCGCCACCGCCTGCGCGTGGTTGCCCGCGCTGGCCGCCACCACGCCCGCGCGCAGCTCGTCATCGGACAGGCGCGCCAGCTTGTTCGACGCGCCGCGCAGCTTGAACGCGCCGGTGAGCTGGAGGTTCTCCGCCTTGAGCACCACCCGAGCGCCCAGCCGCCGCGAGAGCTCCCCCGCGGTGAACACGGGCGTCTCGCGCACGAGGCCGGCGATCGTGCGCTCGGCCTCCTCGATCTGCTCAACCATCTCAGTCGGGCAGGGCGACGACGGCGTCGATCTCGATCCGCGCGCCCTTCGGAAGCGCGGCGACGCCGATGGCCACCCGCGCAGGCGGATCGGACTCGAAGAACTCCGCGTAGGCATCGTTGACGTCGCCCCAGTCGGCCGCGATGTCGGTGAGGTAGACCGTCAGCCGCACGGCGTCGGCGAGCGACGTCCCCGCCGCCTCGCACACGGCCGCAAGGCTGGCCAGGCAGCGACGCGCCTGGGCCGCGACACCGCCCTCCACCAGCTCTCCGCTGTCGGGGTCGAGCGGGATCTGGCCGGAGCAGAACAGCAAGCCGTTGGACACGACCCCGTGCGAGTAGGGCCCGATGGCGGATGGCGCCGCCTCGGCTGCGATTGTGTGGCGGTGATGGCTCATCGGTCGTCATTATGCGCACCATGGCCGCCGACGCCGTGACGGGTGGGCCGCCGAGCGGGGCGGAGACGGCCGAGCTGCTCGGCCGCGTCGAGCTGTTCTCGGACCTCTCCCCCCAGGAGCTCGAGCGGCTGGCGGAGGTCGCGGTGCCGCGCAGCTACCAGGGGGGAGAGATCGTCTTCCGCTCGGGCGACACCGGGGACACCTGCTACGTGGTGCGCACGGGCTCGGTGAAGGTCACCCGTCGCCACAGCGACGGGCGCGCCATCACCCTGGCGGAGCTGCGCCCGGGACAGATCTTCGGGGAGCTGGCCATGTTCAGCGGGGAGACGCGCTCCGCCACGGTCGAGGCGCTCGAGGACAGCACGGCCGTGGCACTGCTGGCCGGCGACGTGCGGCGCACGCTGGCGGACCATCCGGAGATCGCGGTCAAGATGCTCGCGGGCCTGGCGGACCGGCTGCGCGACGCCAACGAGCGCATCGCCCGCCAGTCGTTCCAGACCGTGGCCGGGCGCGTGGCGCAGGTGCTCATGGCGCAGGTCGCCGCCCGCCAGTCGGAGGGCGCCGCCGAGAGCGACGTGCTCATCCGGGCCACCCAGGCGGACATCGCCCAGCTCGCGGGCTCCTCGCGCGAGAGCGCCAGCCGCTTCCTGGCCACGCTCGAACGTGCGGGCGTGGTCACGAGCGGTCGGGGGAAGTTGGTCGTGCATGACCCCTCGGCGCTCCGGAACTACGTCTACTGACGACGAGGACCACGCGCGGCGGCGGCGGCGCATGGTGGAGCGCCAGCTGCGCGCGCGGGGGATCGAGGACGAACGCGTGCTCGCGGCCATGGGGGAGGTGCCGCGAGAGCGGTTCGTGCCCCCCGAGGTGCAGCGCCGGGCCTACCGCGACGGTGCTCTGCAGATCGCGGAGGGGCAGACGATCTCGCAGCCCTGGATCGTGGCGTTCATGACCGCTGTGCTCGAGCTGGACGGCCCCGAGCGGGTGCTCGAGGTGGGCACGGGATCGGGCTACGGGGCGGCGGTGATCTCGCGCTGCTGCCGCGAGGTGGTGACGATCGAGCGCCACCGGGCCCTGGCGGACGCTGCCCGCGCCCTGATCGGCGAGCTCGGCTACGACAACGTGGAGGTGCGCCACGGCGACGGCGCCGAGGGCGCCCCCGACCATGCGCCCTTCGACGGCATCGCGGTGACCGCCGCCTCCACCGGCGAGCCGCCGCCCGCGCTCATGCGGCAGCTCGCGCCGGAGGGGCTTCTCGTCTGCCCGGTGCAGCGCGGCGGCCGGGAGCTCCTGAGCCGCTTCCGCAAGGACGGCGACGCCGAGGCGCTCGTGCCCGTGCGGTTCGTCCCGCTCGTGAGCGGCGACGCGTGATCCGCGAGTTCTCCGCGGGCGGGGTGGTCGTGCGCCGCTTCCGCGGGCGGCCGTACCTCGCCGCGGTGCGCCTGAAGGGCGGCACCGTGCTCGCCCTGCCCAAGGGACACATCGACAAGGAGGAGAGCAGCGAGCAGGCCGCCCGGCGCGAGGTGCGGGAGGAGGCGGGCGTGGACTCCGAGCTGCTGGAGAAGCTCGGCCCGGTGCGGTACTGGTACGTGCGCGACGGCGAGCGCGTGCTCAAGGTGGTCACGTTCTTCCTCTTTCGCTACCGCTCCGGCAGCGTCGCAGACCACGACGACGAGGTGGAGGGCGCGGAGTGGATACCGCTCGACGAAGCGCCCGCCCGGCTCAGCTACAGGGGCGAGCGCGAGATCGCCGCGGCGGCGCTGTCCGTGCTCACGGACTCCCGCTAGGCTCCCGCGGGATGTTCGTCCTGAACTTCTATTCGCCGGTGTTCATCGACCAGCTCCGGCGCGGGCGAAAGACCGCCACGATCCGGCTTGGGGACAAGAGCCGCAAGTACCGCAAGGGCGAGGTCGTGTACGTCACGGTGGGCTTCCAGCACTCCCCGCGGGAGAAGATCTTCGAGGCCGTGATCGACAGCGTCGAGGTCAAGCGCGTGAGCGAGCTCTCCCCGCGCGACATCGAGCACGACAACCCCGAGTTCCGCCGCCGCGACGAGACGGTGCACTTCCTCGAGCAGATCTACGGCCGGCCCGTGGGTGAGGAGGACATCGTCACCGTCGTGCGCTTCTCGGCCATCAGCCAGCGCTCGTCGGAGATGTCCGAGCGCCTGCGTCCCGGCTCTGCGCCCCAGAACTAGCTTCGCAGAGCCCCTTTGGCACTCTCGGTGCTAGAGTGCCAAACCGTTCTACCGAGTCCCATCGGAGGTTTGCACCAGATGAAGCTCACGCCCCTTGAGGACCGCCTGATCGTTCAGGCGATCGAGGAGGAGGAGACGACTGCCAGCGGCATCGTCCTGCCGGAAACCGCGAAGGAGAAGCCGCAGCGGGGCAAGGTCCTCGCCGTCGGCGAGGGCAAGTTCGGCGACGACAACGAACGCATCCCGCTCGACCTCGCCGAGGGCGACGAGGTCCTCTACTCGAAGTACGGCGGCACCGAGATCAAGGTCGACGGCGAGGACCTCCTCGTCCTGCGCCAGTCGGACGTGCTCGCCAAGGTCACCGGCTAGCCCGATCGGGCAGCCCCCACCAGAGACGCAAACGGAGGAAGGAAGAAATGGCTCACAAGGAGCTGAAGTACGACCAGGCGGCGCGCCAGGCCCTCGAGGCCGGCGTCGACGCGGTCGCCAATGCGGTCAAGGTCACGCTTGGCCCCAAGGGCCGCTACGTGGTCCTCGACAAGAAGTTCGGCGCCCCGACCATCACGAACGACGGCGTGACCATCGCTCGTGAGATCGATGTCGAGGACGTCTTCGAGAACCAGGGCGCGCAGCTCGTCCGCGAGGTGGCCACAGCCACCAACGACGTTGCGGGCGACGGCACCACCACCGCCACCCTGCTCGCGCAGATCATCGTGCGCCAGGGCCTGAAGAACGTCACGGCGGGCGCAAACCCGCTGGCGCTCCGCCGCGGCATCGAGAAGGCCGTGGACCAGGTCGTGGAGAGCATCCAGAAGCAGTCCAAGGAGGTCTCGGGCAAGGAGCAGATCGCCCGTGTCGCCGCGATCTCCGCCGCCGACGACGAGATCGGCGACGTGATCGCCGACGCCATCGACAGGGTGGGCAAGGACGGCGTCGTGAACGTCGAGGAGGGCCAGACCTTCGGGATGGACCTCGAGTTCACCGAGGGCATGCAGTTCGACAAGGGCTACATCTCGCCCTACATGGTCACCGACCAGGACCGCATGGAGGCCGTGCTCGAGGACCCGCACGTGCTCATCGCCAACCAGAAGATCGGCTCCGTGCGGGACGTGCTGCCCGTGCTCGAGCAGGTCATCCAGGCCGGCAAGCCGATCCTGATCATCGCCGAGGACGTCGAGGGCGAGTCCCTCGCCACCCTCGTGGTGAACAAGCTCCGCGGCACCTTCACGGGCGTCGCGGTCAAGGCGCCGGGCTTCGGCGACCGCCGCAAGCGCATGCTGGAGGACATCGCGATCCTCACCGGCGGCGAGGTCATCACCGAGGAGATGGGCCTCAAGCTCGAGAACACCCAGCTCTCGCAGCTCGGGCGCGCCCGCCGCGTGGTCGTGGCGAAGGACACCACGACCATCATCGACGGCGCGGGCGACTCGGCCGCGATCAAGGGCCGCATCAACCAGATCAAGACCGAGGTCGAGAACACCGACTCGGACTTCGACCGCGAGAAGCTGCAGGAGCGGCTGGCCAAGCTGGCCGGCGGCGTCGCGGTGGTCAAGGTCGGCGCCGCCACCGAGACCGAGATGAAGGAGCGCAAGCACCGCGTCGAGGACGCGCTGCAGGCCACCCGCGCGGCGCTGGAGGAGGGCATCGTGCCGGGCGGCGGCGTGGCGCTGCTCCAGGCCGAGGACTCGGTCAAGGTCGACGCCCTCGACGGCGACGAGCAGACCGGCGCGAAGATCATCCTCCGCGCGCTGGAGGAGCCGGTCCGCCAGCTCGCCGACAACGCGGGCCTGGAGGGCTCGGTCGTGGTCAACGACGTCCGCAAGGCGAAGAAGGGCCACGGCCTGGACGCCGAGTCGGGCGAGATCGTCGACCTCGTGGCCAGCGGCATCATCGACCCGGCGATGGTCACGCGCTCGGCGCTGCAGAACGCGGCCTCGATCGCGAAGAACATCCTCACCACGGAGGCGATCGTGGCGGAGATGCCCGAGAAGGACGGCGCCGGCGGCATGGGCGGCGGCGGCATGCCCGACATGGGCGGGATGATGTAGCCGGCGCTTCTGCGCTGAGTTTGGTGAGGGCCCGGCGGCGACGCCGGGCCCTCACTCGTTCTCAGGCCGCGCCCAGCACCGCCGACATCCGCAGCGGCACCACGCCGAGCGCCTCAGCGTCCGCGGTGCCGCGGGACGTGGTCATCGGGGTCTCCATCAGCTCGGCCTCGTCCCAGGTGGCCCAGGCGCTGTCGCCCGCCGCGCGCTCGAGGAGGTGCAGGCCGCGGCTGACCAGGGGCGTGGGCACGTGGAACAGCGGACGGCGGCGGCCGAACGAGCGCAGGGCAACGCGCACGATGCCGTCGTAGGAGATGGTCTCCGGGCCCGCGAGCTCGAAGCGGCGCGGAGTGCCATTGCCGGCACCCAGCTCGCCTGTACCCGCATGGGTGAGCGCGGCCATGACGCAGTCGGCCACGTCGTCGGCCCAGATCGGCTGGTACAGCGAACGCCCGGCGCCGGAAACCGGCATGGCCGGCAGGTAGGACATCCGCTCCAGCAGGGACAGCCAGGGGTCACCCGGCGTGTAGACGATCGAGGGGGCGAAAGTGGTCGTGCGCAGGGCGGACTCGGCCACCGCGCGCTCGGCAAGCGCCTTGGAACGGAAGAAACGCGAGCGTGAGTGCAGCGCGGCGTTCATCGCCGAGAAGAAGAAGAAGCGCTCGACACCGGCACGCTCGGCCGCACGGACGAGGCGCATGGTGGCCACGCCGTTGAGCTCCTCGATCGAGGCTCGCTCCTGGTCGCGGATGGCGGCCCCGAGGTGGACGACGGTCTTGACGCCGCGCATGGCGTTGCGGAACGAGCCGGGCTGGGAGAGGTCCCCGAGGGCGATCTGCACCCGCACGCGCTCCGGACCGAGCCGCTTGGGGTCGCGCACGAGGCAGCGCACCGGCACCGTTCCGGCGGCGATCAGCCGGCGCAGCAGCGCGCTGCCCACGACCCCGGTGGCGCCCGTCAGGAGGATCACGCGGGCAACGCTACCGGGCGAGGCGTGGGCCGATCGACGGTCGGGGTGCGGCAGTGGCCCTCAAGGACAGGGCCGCGCGGGCCGACGCAGCACTGAAGGACGTGACTCCCCGCTACCTCGCAGCTGGACTCGCCGTGGCAGCCGTCGCAGCCGCCGCAAACGCCGCCGCCGGCTCGCCGGAGGCAGATACAACCGTGCCCGATCCCAGAGCGCAGCCACCAGCCGCGCCGCAACATGCATCTCCCGTAAGTGCTCCCGCACGCAGCCGGGCCGCCAGGGACGAAGCTCGGGAGCGCAGGGCGCCGAGGAGTCGGGCGACGCAAAGCCGCGAGCGATCCCGGCCCAGACGCGCCAAGGCGCGTGCTCGTGCGGCCGCCAGGACGCCCCGCACCGTCCTCGGCTCGATCCGCCGCGCCCGCGAGCAGGGCCGCATCGGCGTCGGGGACGCCCGCGTGTACAGCTCCCGCTACGCGCGCGCCCGTGAGGCGCTGCGACGCCTGAGCGGTACCCGGGCCGCCGAGCTGCGCGCGGTGGTGGGCGGCGCGGAGAAGCTGGCCGCGGGCGGGCGGCTGTCCGCGGGGAGGATGCCGGCGGTCTTCCTCGAGCTGGTGCGCAACGAGCGCTTCTGGTCGCGGCGCGGCGCGCCCGATCCCGGCCGCCGGTTCAGCTTCGGGCGCGACCCCGTGATCCTCCAGTACTACCCGGGCCAGGGGCTGAGGATCCAGCCGCTCGCCAGCGCTGCGGAGGCCAACCGCCTCTACAACGCCTGCCGCGGCTACAAGACGCGCCCCGGCACGCCCTGCCGCAAGCGCACGCTGGGGAGGTTGCTCGACCGGCTGGTGGAGCTGGCCGCCCGGCGCGGCGACTTCAAGGCCTGGGAGTACTACTTCCCCTTCTCCGGCGGCTCGGCGCCGTGGGTGAGCGGGATGGCGCAGGGCACCGTCATCCAGGCACTCGCACGAGGCCATCGCCATCTCGGCGGCGACGACGGCTATCTCGACGCCGCCCGCGAGGGCCTCGGCGCGTTCGAGACCCCGGCGCCCGCCGGCGTCGCGGTGCCGGCGCCCGGCGGCACCCACTACGCGATGTACTCGCAGCGCCCCGGCCTGAAGGTCCTCAACGGCTTCCTGCAGGCGGTGGCCGGGCTGCAGACCTACGCACGGGTGTCGGGAGAGCGCCGCGCCTGGGCACTCTTCCGCGCCGGCGACGCGGCGGCGCAGCACGCCGTGCCGAGCTTCGACACCGGCGGCTGGTCGCTCTACTCCAAGCCCGGCGGGGAGTCCACCGTGGAGTACCACCGGCTGGTCCGTGACTTCCTGGGCAACCTCTGCCGCCGCGACGGCGGGAGGGTCTACTGTCGCACCGAACGCCGCTTCACCAGCTACGTCGACGAGCCGCCGCGCCTGCACGTGCGGCCGATCCGCGGGGCGCGCAGGGGCCGCCCGCTGCGCGTGCGCTTCCGGCTGTCTCGCAACGCGCTCGTCACCGTGTCGGCCCGCTCGGAGGGCGGCAAGACCGTCTTCGGCCGCTCACTGCGACTGCGGCGCGGATCGCACGAGGTGCGCTGGACGCCGCGGGGCTCGCAGCATTACCGGGTGAAGGTCAGCGCCCGCGACCGGCGCGGCAAGCGAGCGAGCAGCAGCCGGCTGGCGCGCGTCCGCTGAACCGCGGGGCTAGAACCAGTGGCGCTCTTCGCGCCACGGGTCCGCGTCGTTGTGGTAGCCGTTGAGCTCCCAGAAGCCCATGCGGTCCTCGCTCATCACCTCGAGCTTGCGCAGGAACTTGGCGGACTTCCAGAAGTAGCGCTTGGGCACCAGCAGCCGCAGCGGCGCGCCGTGGTCGGGCTCCAGCGGCTCGCCGTCGTAGGCGTGGGCGAGCAGGACGTCGTCGTCGCGCGCCACCTCCAGCGGCATGTTCGTGGTGTAGCCGCCGTCCGAGTAGGCCATCACGTGCGTGCCCGATGGCCTGACGCCGGCCATGCCGAGCACGTCGCGGACGAGCACTCCGCGCCACGGCGTGTCCAGCTTCGACCAGCGCGTGACGCAGTGGATGTCGGTCACCACGTCGCACTGGGGCAGGGCCAGCAGCTCCTCCCAGGTCAGCCGTAACTCCCGCTCCACCTCCCCGAACACGGTGAGGTCCCAGTCCGCCAGGTCGTACTCGGGGTTAGGTCCCACCGTGAGCACCGGGAAGCGCTCGGTGAGGTACTGGCCCGGAGGCACCCGGGCGGGGTCGATGCCCAGCTTCTGTGCCTGCTTGCGCCCGCGCGCGCCGAGCATCCTGGAGGTGATCGCCACGGGGCCGAGTGTAGAATCCGCCGCTCTTCAACGACTCCGATCCGAGGACCGCGTTACACAACCAATGGCCTACGTCATCGCAGAGCCGTGCATAGGCACCAAGGACAACTCCTGCGTCGAGGTCTGCCCGGTCGACTGCATCCACCCCACGCCGGACGAGCCCGACTACGACGCCGTCGAGATGCTCTACATCGACCCCGAGGAGTGCATCGACTGCGACGCGTGCGTCGAGGCCTGCCCGGTCGACGCCTGCTTCGCCGAGGACCAGCTCCCCGACGAGTGGTCGAAGTTCACCGAGCTCAACGCGAACTACTTCAAGTCGAACGCGTAGACCCAGCCCATATCGCCCGGCTCGCACGCGAGACAGGCGCCATCGCGGTCGACACGGAGTTCGTCTCCGAGCGCCGCTACCAGGCCCTGCTGTGCCTGGTGCAGACCGCGGTGGAGGGGCCCGACGGCGTCGAGATCGCGCTCTTCGACCCGCTCGACGCGGATCTCGACCCCGCTCCCCTCGCCGAGGTCCTGGCCGACCCCGAGGTGGAGGTGGTCATGCACGCCGGCCGCCAGGACGTGGCGTTGCTGCGGCGCGTCTGGGGCACCGCGGTGCGCGGCCTCTTCGACACCCAGGTGGCGGCCGGCTTCTCCGGCTACGGCAACCAGACCGGCTACGCCGACCTCGTTCACAGCCTGCTGAAGGTCCGCCCCAGGCGCTCGGAGGGCTTTACCCGCTGGGACGCCCGTCCGCTCGCCCCCGAGCAGCTCGAGTACGCGCGCGCCGACGTCGAGCACCTGCAGGCGGCGGCGGACACGCTGAAGGAGCGCCTGGAGGCGTCCGGACGGCTCGACTGGGCACGGGAGGAGTGCCGCCCGCTGGAGTCCGCGAGCGACGAGCGCAACCCGGACCTGGCCTACGCGTCGCTGCCCAAGCTCGGGCGCCTGAACGGCCAGCAGCGTGCCGTGGCATACGAGCTGGCGGGCTGGCGCGACGAGGCCGCCCGCCGGGCCGACCGCCCGCCGTCGACCTTCATGCCCGACCACGTGCTGGCGGAAACGGCGCGGAAGATGCCCGAGGATCGCGAGGCCCTCAAGAAGATCCGCGGCATGCCCGAGCGAACGGTGGGACGCAACCACCGCGACGTGGTGGCCGCTGTGGAGCGCGGCCGCCACGCCGAGCCGCTGCCCTTCGAGGAGCGTCGCGTGGACACGGAGAAGGCTGACGCCCCGCTCGTCTCCCTGGCGCAGGCGCTGGTGCGCCAGCGCTCGATGGAGGCGGAGATCGCGGTGGAGCTGATCGCGACCCAGTCGGACCTCACGCGCATCGTCGCGTCCGTCCGCAGCGGCGCGGAGCTGGACGGCGGGCGGGCGCTCGAGGGCTGGCGCCGCGAGCTCGTGGGTGCCGAGCTGCTGGAGCTGCTGAGCGGGCGCCTCAGCGCCCGCGTGGAGCGCGGCAGGCTGCGCGTGGAGCCGACGGGAAGCTAGGGCAGCTCGAACCCTTCCGCTCTCGCCGCCTGGGCGCGGTCGAGGTAGAAGGCGGCCTCCGCGACGCGCCCCTCCCGCAAGGTGAAGACCGCCGCCGAGGGCGAGCTGGGCACGTCCACCCCGCCGTGGATGGTGCGGCCCGTCTGGCGGACCAGCGCGATCACCCGGTCGTCCTGCTGGAAGACGTCCTCGAGCTCGAAGTGGTAGGAGGCGAACGTGCTCAGCCACTCGCGCCAGCCGGCGATGAGCCCGTCGAAGCCGCGATAATCGCGGCCGAGGTCCACGCCCTCGGCGGCGTGGAACGTCACCGGCGCATCGGGCTCGGCCAGCGGCTCGGCGAGCTCGCGGAGCCGCGCGACGAACGCATCGTCGCCGAGCAGCTGCACCAGGTCGCCCCTCAAGGGCGCGAGCAGCGCGGCCACGGACTCGAGGCCGCTAGGAGACACGGCAGCGCACCTGGTAGATCGACGTGAAGCCGGTGTCGAAGCCGTTGCGCGCCGCGCGCAGGTAGAGCCGCCAGACGCGCACGCGCTCCGCGCCGGCCAGCCGGACAGCCTCGTCGAGCCGGGCGTCGAGCCGCTCGGCCCAGTGGCGGAGGGTCTCCGAGTAGTCGGCGGCGAGGCCCTCGACGTGGTCCGCCTCGAAGCCCGCTCGCTCGAGCGCCATCAGCACCCGGGACAGGTGCAGCGGAGCCGCGCCCGGAAAGACGTAGCGCTCGGAGAAGGGGCCCGCCTCGGCGTCGGTGTGGCGCAGGCGGGCGATCCCGTGGTTGAGCAGGCGCCCGCCGGGCTCCAGCAGGCCGGCGAGCGTACGCGCGTACTCGTCGATGCGCGCCGACCCGACGTGCTCGACCATGCCGATGCTGGCGATCGCGTCGAAGCGCTCCCCGGCGAGCTCGCGGTAGTCGGCCACGCGGATCTGCACACGGTCCGCCAGGCCCGCATCCGCCGCCCGCCGCCGGGCCAGCTCGGCCTGGCGCTCCGACAGCGTGATCCCCACCACCTCCACCCCGTGGCGCCCGGCTGCATGGACCGGGAAGCTCCCCCAACCGCAGCCCACGTCCAGCACGCGCTCGCCCTCCCGCAGACCGAGCTTGGAGCAGACCAGCTCCAGCTTGGCCTCCTGCGCATCCTCGAGCGTGGCCGCGCCGTTGGAGAACAGCGCGCAGCTGTAGGTCATCGACTCGTCGAGGAAGAGGGCGAAGAAGTCGTTGGAGACGTCGTAGTGGTGGCGCACGGAGCGCGCATCCCGGGCCTGGCTGTGGCGACGGCCGCGCGGGCGCAGCTCGGCGGCCGGGGGGCGCGGCGGGCGGATGACACCGGCGGCGCGTGCTGCGGCGAGTGCCAGGCGGGACCTGGCGCCACGGTCCAGCTCTGGGGGCCGCCAGTCGTCGAGCACGCGCACCACCGCGTCGAGATCCTCGACCTCGAGTGCCCCCGACACGTACGCGCGGCCGAGGCCGAGCTGCCCGGGCGCACGCAGCGCGTGGGCGAACGCCGCGGGCGAGCGGACCCGGAACGTCGGGCCGGGCCCATCCGTGGAAGGGACGCCGGACCCGTCCCAGAGCTCGAGCGAGAAGGGGCGCGAGGGCAGCGCCCGTTCGAGCTCGCGGCGGAAGGGGGCGGTGCGGGAGAGCGCCATTCGACGCCGTCTCCGTCAGGCGGCCCCGGCAGAGGCCTTCTGCGCCTGACGCGCGGGATCCACGCGCACGACGTCCCACGCGAGCCCGGTTTTCTCCAGCACCCGGATGACGGCGGCGGAGGGATCCAGCTCCCAGCCGCGCAGACCGTGCGCCGCGGAGGTCGGGAAGGCATGGTGGTTGTTGTGCCAGGCCTCGCCGAAGGACGGCAGGGCCAGCCACAGCAGGTTGCGCGACTCGTCGTCGGTGGGGAAGCGCCGGCGCCCGAAGAAGTGGCACAGCGAGTTGATGCTGTAGGTGACGTGGTGGAGGACGAGCACGCGGATGGCGCCGCCCCACAGCAGCCCGGTGAGCCCGGCCATCAGCGAGCCGCCGATGACCCAGCCGAGCAGGAAGGCCACCACGAATCCCCCCACCGCCCACAGCAGGAAGGTGCGGTCGACGAAGCGGATGCCGGGGTCCTTCTGCAGGTCCGGCGCGTAGCGGTTCTTGGAGCCGCGGTCGGTGTGGATGAAGAGCCAGCCCATGTGGGCGTGCAGGAGCCCTCGCAGCGCGCCGCGCCAGCCGCCGGCGTGGCCCACGTGCGGGCTGTGGGGATCGCCCTCGCGGTCGGCGAAGGCGTGGTGCTTGCGGTGGTCGGCCACCCACGCGGTCACGGGGCCCTCGATCGCGGCCGAGCCGAGGATGGCCAGCGTCATGCGCACCGGCCGCTTGGTGGCGAATGCCCGGTGGGTGAGGTGGCGATGGAACCCGACCGTCACGCCCAGCCCCGTGGCCACGTACATGATGCCGAAGACCACGAAGTCGCTCCAGCGGTGCGCGCTCTCCCACCACTGCCAGGCCACGAACCCGAGTGCGAGGAAGGGAACCGCCGTGATCAAACCGGTGATGATCCTGTCCCGCGTCTCGTTCGCGACGGGCTCCACGTCGTCGGGCGTGGGCCGCGCGAGTGCTTCGGAGGACGCCACCTACTGCGCCATGGGAAGGGGTGTGCCGGTGATGGCCGGCTCGGCGGTCATCTCGATGTCCTGCGGCGTGGCGGCGATGATGCCGCGGGCCGCGTGGAAGAGGGCCTGCGACGCGGGCGCGTCGGGATCGCGCAGAACGAGCGGCTCACCCTCGTCGGCGGCCACGCGAAGCTCCTCCTGGAGCGGCACCTTGCCCAGCAGCGGCACGTCGAGCTCGTCCGCGAGCTGCTGGCCGCCGCCCTCGCCGAAGATCGTCAAACGCTCGCCCGCGGGCGTGGTGAAGCCCGACATGTTCTCCACGATTCCCAGAATCTCGAGGTTGTAGCGCAGAGCCGTCTCGGCCGCGCGCTGGGCCACCTTCTGGGCGGCCGGCTGCGGGGTGGTGACGATCACGAACTTCGACTGCGGGATGAGCTGCGCCAGGGACATCGACACGTCGCCGGTCCCGGGCGGGAGGTCGATGAGCAGGTAGTCGAGCTCACCCCACTCCACGTCCTCGAGGAACTGGCGGATGGCCTTGTGCAGCATGGGCCCGCGCCAGGTGATGGCCTGGTCACGCCCCTCGAGGAAGAACTCGATGGACATCGCCTTGACGCCTCCGTGCGCCACCAGCGGGACGATCTTGCGCTCGGCGGACACCTTGGGCTTGCCGTGCACGCCGAGCATGCGCGGAATGGAGTAGCCCCAGACGTCGGCATCCATCGCCGCGGCCGTCTTGCCCTCCGCGTAGAGCGCGGCCGCCAGGTTGGCCGTGGTGGTGGACTTGCCCACTCCGCCCTTGCCAGAGGCCACGCAGATGATGTTCTTGACCTGCGCGAGCGCGCCCTGGGGCAGGCTGCCGCGGCCGAGCTTCTGCTGCAGGCCCGACTTCTCCTCCTGGCTGAGCACATCGAAGTCCACCTTCACGGTGGTGACGCCCTCGAGGCCGCCGACCTGCTCGGCCACGGCATTCTGGAAGTGGGAGCGGATGGGACAGCCGGGCGTGGTGAGGGACACCATGACGCCCACGTGGCCCGCCTCGCCGACCTCGATGGAGCGGACCATGCCGAGGTCGACGATGTTGTTGCGGAGCTCCGGGTCGATGACCGCGCGGAGCGCGTCGCGAATCTGTTCCTGGGTGGGCATCGCGGTCATTGTGGCAAAGCAGCCCGAAACGCCCTGGGCCCAGAAAGAAGTCGCCGGGGCCCGAGGGCCCCGGCGACCGAGGGAGGAGAGATACTGCATACCGCCGGCGGGATATGAGGCCGGCAGTCCTACCCCGCGGTCAGCCGCCTCTCTCCAGGGCGGTGCGGGACGAAGTCCGGAGGGCCTAGACCAGCGTGGTGACCTGCTCCTGCACCCGCTGGACGAGCCCGTTGGCGTCCTTCTGGGCGCGGGTCACGCGGCGCTCCGCGTCGCGGCGGACCGAGCGCACCTGCGTCTCGACCTGGCGGCGGTTGCGCTTGACGGCGCGCTCGACGCGGTTGCGACGCTGGCGGAGCTCGCGCTCGACGCGCGTGCGGTTGCGCTTGACCTCGCGCTGGACACGGTTGCGAGCGGTGCTGCCGCGACGCTCGAAGCGCTTGATCTCGCGCTCGGCGCCTGTGCGCGAGGTGAACGGCTTGGCGGCCTCGAGGACGGCGTCACGCGCGACCAGCGCGGCGCCGACGGGGACGAGGAGGGCGCGCTCGACCTGGACGGTGAGGCCCTCGACGTAGGTCTTCTCCGCCTCCGCGCGGGTAGCGGCCGCCTTCTGGGCGGAACGGCTGCGGGCGGCGGTGTTGCGCTTGCGGGTGGCGGCGGCCTTCTTGCCGGCTGCCTTGCGCTGGGTGGGGGTCTGAGTGGCCATGAGGTTCTCGATCAGCTCCTCTGTCTAAGCTTATTAGTTCTAAGGTCCGTAGAAATATACCACCGAACACACGTTTGTAAACCTCCCTTGCCGAAGGGTTACGCGATCGAGGGGTCAGGTCTTGCAATGCAACAGCCCCCGAGGGGTCAGGTCTGACGCCGCCGCCGCGGCAGCTTCAGGCCGCGGCGGGTGCGGCGGCCGCGCGCTCGCACCAGGTGCGCGGCTGCGACAGCTCGCGGGGGCCGGGAAGCAGCTCGGGCGACTCCCAGACGCGGTTCAGAAGGTCCAAGCCGCCGGCCTCGACCACCTCGTCGCAGAAGCGGCGGCCCAGCTCGTACTGGCGCATCTTCATGTCGAGGCCGAGCAGGCGCCAGAGCACGCGCTCGGGCGCGGAGCGGCTGCTGCGGCGGCGCTCCATGGCGTCGCGCAGACCCTCGTAGGAGTCGAGCACCTCCGCCCCGACGGCGTCCATGACGTGCTCGGAGTAGCCCTCGACCACCGACATGGCCGCCTGCACCCCTGACAGGATGCCGCGCTGCTCGCGCGTCTGCACGAGCGCGACCAGCCCGCCCTCGCGGAAGCGCTCCACCAGTCCCGCGATGGACGGCATGGACGGCAGGGCCCCCGCCGCCCCGCGCTCGATGCGCACGTCGACGGTCTCGAGATAGCGCCGCAGCAGCCCGCCGAGGTGCTCGCGCAGCCACGGCACGCCCGAGAACTGGAAGACGTGCGCGACCTCGTGCATGGCGATCCAGGCGAGGAAGGCGTCGCGGTCCACGTCCATCTCGGTGACAGCGCGTTCGAGGTTCGGGGCTACGAACAGCAGCCGCGCCGGCGCCTCGGGCTGGAGCAGTGAGAGCTCGAACTGGCCGAGCACCCGCTGTGAGAGGTAGCCCACGACCAGCCCCGCCTCCGCTGCGAGCGTGGCGCTGGTGACCGTGCGCAGCGCCCCGGCAAGCGGGCCGGCAGCCCCGAGCCGGCCGTCGAGTCGCTCGGCGACGGGGTCGAGGTAGCCCGCGAGCGTGTCGAGGTTCGCCTCGGCCCACGTGGCGCGGTCCACCGCCTCCGGCGTGGGCGCCGGGCCCGACAGCGTGAGACCCGTGTAGGCGCCCACGTGGCGCTCGGCGTCGGCCGACAGGACGGCGAGCTGCGGGCCGAGCTCGGACGCGGAGTCGCTGCCCGCCGCGAAGCGGGCAACCTGGCGGGCGATCGTCCAGTCGACCATCCGGCCCGAGGTTAGGCGCTCAGGACCCCGGGCGTCCGGGAGCCTCGTCCGGCATCGCCTCGAGCAGGCCGTCGAGGATCTCGCCGTTGGCGGCGGCCAGCACCCGCGAGCGCATGTCGAGGTCGAGGCTCACGTTGGCGGGCGCGCCGCCGGCGTCGGGGAAGACCACCGAGCCGCCGAGCTCGCGCACGAGCAGCTGCCCGGCGGCGGCGTCCACCGAGCGGCAGTCATACAGGCTGAGCATCGCGTCGAAGCGGGCGCCGGCGACGAACGCCAGCGAGAGGGCGATCGAGCCGATGGCGCGCAGGCGCCGTGCGCCGGTGGCCGCGAGCTGCTCGGCGCACGCGGCCACCACGCGCGGGTTGGCGGACTCGAGGCCGACGATCTCGAACGGGCGCTCGCCGCCCAGCGCCGCGAGCCGAACGCCGCCGGCGAAGGCTCCCTCGCCACGACGCGCCCACCACTCCTCGTCGCGGCCGAGGTCGTAGACGTAGGCCAGCTCGACGTCGCCCATCGCGGGGCCGGAGGCCACGGCGATGGAGACGCTGTAGAGGGGCAGGCGGCGCTTGGCGTTGAGCGAGCCGTCGATGGGGTCGATGACCACGTGCACGGGGCCACCGCCGTGCAGCTCGACGTGGCCGCGCTCCTCCGACACCGCGCAGACGCCCACGCCGAGCGCCTCGACCTCCGCGAAGATCGCGTCCTCGGCCGCGCGGTCGATCACGAGCGCGAGGTCGCCGCCCTCGCCGCGCCCCGTGGTCTGGGCGCGGTCCACCGTCTCGGGGTGCTCGGCGAGCATCTCGCGCACGCCGGCGATGGCCCGGCGGCACGCGCCCAGCCAATCCGCGCTAAGTGCGGCGTCCGTGTGGCTTGGGGCGCTCAACCGGTCCTATCCTACGGAGGGATGCACGATCCGCTTGACGGCCTGTCTGAAGCCCAGCGCCAGGCGGTCACCCACCCCGCCGCGCCGCTGCTCGTCACGGGCGGGGCGGGCACGGGCAAGACGCAGGTGCTGCTGCGGCGCGCCGCCTGGCTCGTGGGCGAGGGCGCGCCCGCCGAAAGCGTGCTCCTGCTCACCCGCGGCGCTGCAGCCGCGGGTGCCCTGCGGGAGCGGCTCGAGGCGCTGGTCGACGAGCCGTACGAGGAACTGCGGGTGGACACCTTCCACCACCTCTGCGCGCGCTTGCTTCGCGAGGAGGCGCTGGAGGCCGGACTCGACCCGTTCTTCTCCCCCGTGAGCCCGGCGGACCGCCTCGCGCTGCTGCGCGAACGCATCGACGACCTGCCGCTGCGCCACCACGAGATCCGCGGCAATCCGGCGCCGCTGCTCGGCGGCTTCGTGTCGCGCATCGACCGGCTGAAGGATGAGATGGTGTCCGCCGCCGACTGCCGCCGCCACGCCGAGACGCTTCTGCACGAAGCCGGCTCGGACGCCGACCGCGCCCACGCAGACCGCGAGCTCGAGTTCGCGCGCGTGTACTTCGAGCACGACCGGATGCTTGCCGCCCGCGGGGTGCTCGGCTTCGGCGATCTCGTGCTGCACGCCTTCCGCCTGCTGCATGAGAAGCCGCACGTGCGCCGCCGCGCGGCCGATCGCTTTCGCCACGTGCTCGTGGACGACCTGCAGGACCTCAGCTTCGCCCAGGGCGTGCTGCTGCGGGTGCTGTGCGAGCAGCACCGCGCGGTCACCGCCGCCGGCGACGAGCACCAGGCGGTCGAGCGGCTGCGCGGCGCCGGGTCGAAGAACCTCGCCGACTTCACGCGCGAATACGAGGACGTCGCCGTCGTGGCGCTCGAGCGCAGCCGGCGCTGCGCCACGCGCATCCTCACGCCCGCGCGCGCGGTGGCGCGGGCGCAGGAGCCCCTGCGCGGCGAGCCCGGCGGCAAGGTGCGCTTCTGGCGCTGCCGCTCCGCGCGCGCTCAGGCGCAGGCCGTGGCGGCCGAGTGCGAGCGGCTGATCACCGGAGGTGTGCCGCCGGGGGAGATAGGCGTGCTGGTGCGCTCGGTGCGTGCCGAGGGGCAGGTGGTGGCCTCCGCGCTGGAGGAGCGCGCCGTCCCGTTCCGCCTGACCGGCGCGGCCGCGTACTTCCAGCGTGCCGAGGTGCGCGACGTGCTCGCGTGGATGCGGCTGCTCGCCGATCCCTCCGACTCCGGGGCGGTGGTGCGCGCGCTCACCCGCCCACCGGTGGAGCTGCGCTCGGTGGACATCGCGCGTCTCACGCAGCTCACGCGCCGGCGCAAGCTCGACATGGTCTCCGGCGTGGCCGTGGCGTGCGAGGGGCCGCAGCTCTCGCCCGAGGGGCGCGAGCGCGCGCAGTCGTTCCTCAAGCTCTACCGCGCGGCCTCGCGCGCCTTCGAGACCATGCGCCCGGACGCGTTCATGCACCGCCTGATCGAGCGGATCGGACTGCGACGCCGGCAGGTGTTCGCCGCCCAGGCGGACACCGTGGAGCGGCTCGTGAACATCGCGAAGCTCTCGGACCTCGCCGGAATGTTCATGCAGCGCGAGCCCCAGGGCACGCCGCGGGAGCTGGCCCGCTACCTCGCCGCGGTGGCGGAGGCGGGGCTGCCCGAGGAGGAGGCGGTGCCCACCGGCCTTCCCGGCGCCGTGCGGGTGCTGGCCATGCGGGGGGCCCCGGGGACCGAGTTCGAGCACGTGTTCGTGCTTGGCCTGACAGCCGGGCGCATGCCGGGCCAGCCCGCGCCCGCGGGCGACGGCCTGCCGGACGCCGTGGCGCGCGAGACGCTGCCGCCCGGCGGGCGCGAGGCGCACGAGCGGTCCATGCGCAACCTGCTCCACGTGGCGATGACGCGCGCCCGGAAGGGGCTCGTGCTCGCATGGCCCGAGGAGCCCGAGGCACGGCCGTCCCCGTTCTACGAGGAGGCGCGCGCGTCCGCGGGCGCCGGCGACGAGATCTTCGAGGAGGAGCTGTTCGGCCCGGCCGAGGGCCTGCACTCGACGTTCCGGATGATGCGCGACGAACTGCTCGACACCGTCTCGCGCGTCGGCGGGAGGCTGTCGGAGATGCGCCTGGACACCTACCTCGACGTGTCGCAGGCCGCCGCTCGCTACTTCGAGCTGCTGAAGGTGGCTGCGCTCATCGAGCGCTCGAAGCAGGGGCAGTCGGTGGCGGAGGCGCTGCCCGAGGTCAACGACATCCTCATGCAGGTGGCCACGCCCGAGCAGCGCGACGCGCTCGAGACCTCGGCGCTCGACGGCTGGCTGCGCGACGCGGAGAAGCGCGAGCGCCGGCGCGGGTTCGACACGCCCGAGACCGCGCTCGAGTCCTTCATCCCCAGGCGCGGCGACGGGCTGATGCTGTCGGCCTCCGACATCGAGACCTATCGGATCTGCCCGCTCAAGTACAAGTTCGCGCGCGTCTTCCGCATTCCCCAGGAGCCCACGATCAACCAGCGCTTCGGAATCGTCATGCACCAGGTGCTCGAGCGCTACCACCAGTCGGGACGGGGCTCGCTGGAGGAGCTCATGAGCCTGTTCGAGGTGTGCTGGAGGCGCAACGGCTTCGGCGGCGGCAGCGACGACGTCCAGTTCCGCGAGAAGGCCGTGGCGGCACTCAACCGCTACCACCAGCTCGACCGCGATTCGGCGGGCGAGCCGGTGTGGTTCGAGCGCAGCTTCTCCTTCAAGCTCGGCCCGCACCTGCTGCGCGGGCGGGTGGACCGGGTGGACCGGCTGCCCGACGGCAGCTACGAGCTCATCGACTACAAGACCGGCAAGGCGAAGACCGAGGGCGAGCTGCAGCGCGACGTGCAGCTCTCGCTCTACCAGATGGGCGCGCGGGACTCCTGGCAGCTCGAGACCTCGGCGCAGAGCTACTACTACGTGCTCGAGAACGAGAAGGTGCCGGTGGCCCACTCCGAGGAGGAGCTCACGCGGGTGCGCTCCACCGTGGCGGAGGTGGGCGAGGGCATCATGGCCCAGGAGTTCGAGCCCAAGCCCTCGCCCGAGATCTGCTCGTTCTGCGACTACCGGATCATCTGCCCGGCGGCCGAGAAGTAGCGCCGCCAGACGGGTGGATCAGCCCTGCGGACCCTCGCCGCGCTGGCGCAGGAAGCGCTGGAACTCGCGCGCGATGGAGTCGGCCGACGGGATCCGTTCCTCGGCCGCGGCCGCCTCTTCCTCCTCGCTCTCGTCCAGCGTCTGCTCGAGCCGCTCGACGAAGGCCTTGACGTCGGGATCGCTGGCCACGGCGGCGTTGACCTGGCGGTCGTAGTCGGTGGCGGCCTCCTCCAGGTCCGTCGCGTCCACTGCCACGCCGGCGACGCCCTCGAAGTGGCGGATGAGCGCCAGTGCCGCCCGCGGGTTGGGCGTGGCGGCCACGTAGTGGGGGACCGACGCCCACAGGCTCGCGCTGGGGAACTCGCTCCCGGCGCACGCGGAATGGAGGATGCCGACGATGCCCGTGGGGCCCTCGTAGCTGGAGCGCTCGAGGCCGAGGCGCTCGACGAGCCCATCCTCGGTGGCGAAGCCGGTGATGGTGGTCGGCCGGCTGTGTGGGAGGTCGGAGAGGAGCGCCCCGAGCGTCACGATCATGCTGGCCTCCACCTGCTGGGCCACGTCCACGACCGCCTCGGTGAATGCGCGCCAGCGGGTGGAGGGCTCCATGCCCTGGAGCAGGACGAGGTCGCAGTCCGCGCCCGGCACCTCGGCTCCGAAGAACGTGTTGGCCGGCCACTCGATGCGGCGTTCGCGGCCCTCGGCGAGGGTGATCGTCGGCCGGATGGCCGTGAAGTCGAAGAACTCCTCGGGGTCGATGGAGGCGAACTCCTCGGCGCCGAAGCTCTCGATGAGGAAGCCCAGTGCGGCGGTGGCGGACTCGCCGGCATCGTTCCAGCCCTTGAACGCGGCGACGACCACCGGACGGCGAAGGGTCGGGCGGTCGCTCCAGATGACCGGGTCCATCGGAATGACGGTAGCGGAGGGGTGAACCCCCGACGACGACGGCGTCCGGTGCGAGACGCAAGATGGAGGCGTGGCCCCCGCCGCCCTCGACCAGCCGCAAATCGCCGATCTCCGCCCCGGGATGGCCATCGAGGGCGTGTACGCATGCACGCGCAAGGACCGCCTCACCACGAAGGCGGGCGCGCCCTACCTGGCGCTGGAGCTGCGCGACCGCTCGGGGGCGCTCGCGGGCCGGGCGTTCCGCGACGCGGACTTCCTCGCGGGTCAGTTCGAGCGCGGGGAGCTGGTGTGGGTGTCCGGCCGGGTGGAGCGCTTCCGGGACGAGCTGCAGGCCGAGCTCTCCGCCATCCGGCGGTCCGAGGACGAAGCGGTGGCGCCCGAGGCCTTCCTGCCGGTGGCCTACCGCGACCTCGACGAGCTCGACGGCTTCCTGGAGCATCTCGCCCGCGAGGAGGTGTACGACCGCGACTACCGCCGGCTGCTCGAGGCCTTCCTGCTCGACGAGGCGTTCCGGGCCGAGTTCCGGCGCGCGCCCTGCACGCGGCACGGCCATCACGCCTACCTCGGCGGTCTGATCGAGCACACGGTGGCGGTGGGCACTCTCGCCACGGAGCTGCGCACGCTGCACCCCCGCCTGAACTCGGACCTCGTCATCTGCGCCGCGCTCCTGCACGACATCGGCAAGACGAGGGCTTTCGCGCTCGGCGCGGAGATTGCGCTGAGCGAGGAGGGCAGGCTGCTTGGCCACGTCGCGCTCGGCAACGCCATGGTGGCGGAGCGCGCGGCGCGGGTCGGTGATCTGCCGCGGGAGAAGATGCTCGCCCTCGCCCACTGCATCCTCACCCACCACGGGGCGGACGCCGTGCCGGGGCGGCGCTTCGCATCGGCCGAGGCGCTGGCGGTCTACCGGCTCAATGCTCTCGATGCCGGCGTCAAGGGCGCGCTCGAGGCCGGGGTCACGCGCGTGGCCTCTTCTCCCCCACGCCCTTGAAGAACGTGTAGGAGAAGACGCCGTCCGCCTCGGTCGTCCGGTGGAGGTCCTGGACGCCTGCGTCGAAGTCAGCCGGCTCGATGAGACCCGCCTCGATCGCGGACTCGCGGATGCCCTCGATCATCGCGGTGAACGTCTTCCTCGTGAAGCCATCGACCAGGTCGGGGCGGCTCGCGTCCACATACACCATCCGGGGGGAGACATGGACCGCGTCGAAGCCCGCCTCGACCATCAGCGGGTAGACCTGCCGGCCGATCAACGAGTCGCCCCCGGCCTCCCGCTGCAGCTCGACCTGGCACTGGATCGCCGCGTGGGCCGCGGCGCTGTCGGGATGGAAGTAGGCCGACCCGTGATCGCCCTCGATGACGGTGATGCTGCCGCCGGGCCTGAGCAGCGTCTCGAGGAGCGCCAAGGCCTCGACGGGCCGCGCGAGGTGCTCAAGGACGAAGCAGACGAAGACATGGTCGAAGGACTCGGCGTCGAAGGGCAGAGCGAAGATGTCGGCCTGCCGGAGCTCCACGTTGGTGAGTCCGGCCTCCTCGGCCCTCCGCGTGGCTTCGGCGATCGAGTCCGGGGAGACGTCAACCGACGTGAAGCGGGCATCCGGGCTGCGCTGGGCCAGGGTGATCGTCTGGGCGCCGATCCCGCACCCGGCCTCCAGCACCGTGCTCCCGCCGGGGTATGCGGTGTCGCGGTGGAGCAGGTCGACCAGCGTTCCGGCCTGATCCTGCAGGCGCTCGTTCTCCCGCGGCTGATAGCCGTGAACGTAGCCTCGGCTCATGGGGCGAACGTTAGCCCGGCCGGGCAAGGGCGCAGCTAGGACTCCGTGCCGTCGATGACCCACGTCCCGTCCTCGCGGACGAGGTTGAACGTGGTCTCGACGTTGGAGAAGTCGTCGCTGATGACGGCGCTTGCTGTGTCCCCGTCGACCCTGAAGCCCGACGTGATGATGTCGTCCTCGCCGTACTGGGGCTTGGTGTGGGACTGCTCGAAGAGCTCGCAGCGCTCCTCGCGGGTGTCGCCCACGAAGGACTGCTCCTCGAGGAACTTGTCCGACATCAGATCGCAGGGGCCCTCGAGCAGCCAGGTGACGAGGGTCTCGCGGATGGCCTCCTCATCGTCCTCCGAAGCGGGGCCGCCGGCGGTCTCGCCCGTGTCGGTGGGCTCCGCCTCGGTGGGCGTGCTCTGAGTGGTGGCAGGCTGCGACTCCGTGGTGGGCGTCGTGGCGTCCGCGGCCGGCTCCTTGTCCTCGTCATCACCCCCGCAACCGGTGACGAAGAGGGCGAGGGCGGCGGTGACGATGGCGAGGTGGCGCATGAGCGGGCCACAGTAACCGGGGCGCCGCGCACGACTTGTTACCTGATGCTTACCGGATGGTCGCCGAGCGGGGCCGCGATCCGCGATCTCCGCCCAAGCGTCCACTTCCCCGGCTCCTCGCCACCCGGCGCCGACTAATCTCGCCCGCGGAGCGGCAGGGGTCTGGTGGCCCATCCGGTCTTCAAAACCGGCAGGGCGGAGCAGCCCTCCGCTTGGATGGTTCGATTCCATCGCCGCTCCGTGGGCGCCGGCGTGAGAGCGTCGGCGCCGCTCAGCAGCGACGGGGCAGCCAGCCGGCGATCCGGGCGAGCTACGCCGCCGCGTAGCGCTTGGCGCTGCGGGCCCGCGCCTTGGCCGCCTCGACCTCGCGGTCCTTGGGCGGCGCCGAGGTCACGAACTCGTCGAGCAGGCGCGTGGAGGCCTCGGTGACGGCGTCCACGGCGCGCTCGAACGCCTCTTCGTTGGCGCGCGACGGCTTTGTGGAGCCGCTGATCTTGCGGACGTACTGGAGGGCCGCGTTGCGGATCTCGTCATCGCTGGCGGACGGCTCGAAGTTGTGGAGGGTGCGGATATTGCGACACATGCAGAAGAGGCTACCCGGCGACGCGCACGTGCAGGTGGTTGTCATGGCCGGCCGCCTCCCGCACCACGCTGCGCGGCCCGCGAAGCCCGGTGGACGGGCCCACGAGGATCTCCGACGCGCCCGCGCGGACCAGCGCGTCCACGAGGTCCTGGGCGAGGCGGCGGTCCATGTCGGCGACGAGCAGCGCCGGGCGTTCGCGCCCGTCGCGGCGCGGGTGGTAGAGGTCGGCGTCGAGGCCGTTCTGGTGGCTCGCGTGCCCCACGATGCCGTAGCGGGGGCCGAAGTCGCCGCCGCGCGGGCGGCTGAGGTCGCCGATCCCCACGCGGGGTGCGCCGGGATGCTCGTGCGCGTAGCCCGCGAGAGCGCGCAGCAGGACGCGGACGAGCCGGTCGCTGCCGTGGCGGCGCCAGGCGCGGTTGGGTGAGCGGCTGTGGATCGGGTCCCAGGTGAAGTAGTCGCTGCCCTCCGCGGGTAGGCGGATGCCCCGGAGGAGGCGGCCGTCCTCGGGAGTCCCGAGGGCGCGGGAGCGGCGCCAGCGGATGCCGGGCGCGGCGGGCGGCGGCTCGGCCTCGACGGTGACGGGTGCCCCCTCGCCGGGCGGCGGAGCGGCCGGGACCCGCGCCGCGGGGGCCGGGGCCTCCCGCGTGTCAGGGAATGCCGAGGCGGCGAAGGCGGCGCCCGCGACGAGCGCAGCACACGCGAGGACCACGATGGGGAGGCGGCGGACCATGAGCCGGCGCGCGAGGATAGGCGCGCCGGCTCAAGCCCGGATAAAGGAGCCGAGACTCAGGCAGCCGGCGTCCGATGCGGTCCGCCGGCGAGCCTGCCGAGGAGCACGGCTACGCCGACGTGCGGACGACCACTGGCCGCGGCAGCCGCGCCCGCGCTGAGCCAAGGCCAAGGCCGAGGCCGGGGCCTCAGCGCACGCGCACGGCGCGCGTGAGCACGTGCCGGCGCTCGCCGGCGACCGCCTCGACCTCGACCTCGTAGCGGCCGCGGGCGAGGCCGTGCACGGGGATTGCGCGGGCACGGCGGGAGGAGGAGACGCGCCGGCGCGCGCTGCCCACCCGGCGGCCGGCCCGGGTGACGCGCACGGTGACGGTGGAACGGCGGCGCGTGCGGACCGAGACGCTCATGGATCCGCGGCGGCGGGCGTCGCGCACCGCAAGCGAGCGGAACAGCCGGCCTGAGGAGCGGCGCGTGTAGCCGCGACCGAGGTCGCGGACGGCGAGCGGCTCGCGGCGGAGCTCGGACTCGCAGAAGGGCGGGTCCACCCACTCCTTGCGGGAGAACATGCGCGTCTGGTCCGAGTACCAGGGCGACTCGGGGTTCGAGGACTGCGAGTAGGTGAGGATCGTGCGGGCGTCGGGGCAGCCCCCGTCGACCTCGACCGCCTGCACGTAGCTCGAGCCGTGCGGCACGTTGTCGTAGCCGTTCTCGGGGTCCCAGCTGACGTTGATCGCGTTGAACACGCCCACCGTGCCGGGGCCGCCGTGGATGGGGATGCGCTCGTCGCCGCGCTGCTCGTACTGGAAGTCGCGCAGCGGCGCGTCGAGCGGGATGCCGGCGCCGCGCAGGTCGGCCACCGCGTCGCGCAGCGCCTGGCGCACGAGCGGGCTCGACGTGTTGAGGCCGCTCGGCGTGTTCACCGGGTCACCGGCCGAGAAGGCGTCGCGCCAGGGCGAGATCAGCGGGCCGCCGACCGGCAGCGGGGATGACAGCGCGCGGCTGGCGAAGCGCCGGAACAGCAGCGCGCCGCGCGAGTCGAGGTCGTCGCGCAGGTCCCACGCGGCGAGCACGTCGCAGGCCTCGCCGAGCGAGCCGTCCCCGCGGCAGACGCCCACCAGCTCGTCGCGCCACTGCTCGCCCAGGTACTGGCGGTTGTTGAAGACGGCGTCCTGCAGCTGCTGCCGGGTGAAGCCGCGGCCTTCCAGCCCGTCCGAGCCGTCCAGGCGCTGCTGCACGATGCGCAGGCCGAGGCGCGTGCGCGGGGCGCGTGCGGTGCGCTCGTCGCCGATGACCAGGTCGTAGCCCTCCAGCGGCTGCTCCGGGTTGGTGAGCCAGTACGAGTCGTTCATGTTCGACACGTAGTCGTCGCGCAGCAGAGCCGGCATCCGGCCGGGGCCGAGGATGCCCGGCGCGGCCGCGTCGGGGTCGCTGCCCCAGGCGCAGTCGCCGCGGGAGCCGTCGAGGATCTGCACCCGCAGCAGCGGGTTGGTGGCGATGCCGAGCGGGGCGCTGCAGCGCGCCACGTGCTCGTCGGTGGCGTGCGGCACCGCTCCGATGTCGGCGTAGTAGGCCTTGCCCGCGGAGTCGGCCGCGATCGTGTTGACCCATGGGATGCCCTGGTACTCGCGGAGGATGCCGTCGAGCTCCGACACGCTGTGCGCCTGGTTGGTGAGGAAGAAGTGGTTGAGGTAGCGGAAGTTGTTCGCGTTGACGTCGCCGAGCGAGTAGCCGCTGGCGGGCGTCCAGGGGAAGATCGGCAGCCCGAGGATGGCCGTGATCATCGGGCCGTACTCGGTGGCGTAGAGCGTGCGCGTGCGCTCCTCCAGGCCGCCGTCCTCGCGCTTGGCCATCACCGAGACGCGCGTGGCGCTCATCTCGCGCGGCTCGCCGTCGACGAGGTAGGTGGTGGCCGAGCCGGGCGCGAGCTTGACCTCGAACGGCGTGAAGCGGCGGGCCGTGGAGACCGTGTGGCTCCACGCGAGGTCGCGGTTGTAGCCGATGAGCACGAGCGGGACCCCGAAGAGGGCCCCGCCGGAGACGTCGACCTTGCCGGGGATGGTGAGGTGCGCCTGATAGAAGCGCTCGGCCCCGTCCCAGGGGAAGTGCGGGTTGCCCAGCAGCAGGCCCTTGCCGCTCTGGGTGCCGGCCGACCCCAGGCCCACGGCATTGGAGCCGATGCCGCCCAGCAGCTCGTCGAAGGCCCCGGGCGCGAGGTTGCCGAGCTCGGTGCGCTGGCGGCGCTGCGCGGCGGCCGCGGCGCCGGGGTCGAGCAGCGGAGCCGCGGAGCCGATGCCGTCGATGGCCACGCCGCTCGAGGCGAGCAGGGCGAGCTGGTAGAAGCGCCGGTACACGTCGATCTCCGTGATCGGGCGCACCCACTCCTCGCCTCGGCAGCGGGGGTCGGTGATGTTCTCGACACCCGTGTCGGCCAGCCACGCGTTGTAGCCGGCCACGTAGCCGCGCACGGCCTCGCGGATCTCGTCCAGCGGCCCGTCCGGCGGCGGCTGCGCCAGCAGCCGCTCCACGGTGCCCTCCTCGATGATCCGCTTGTAGAAGAAGTCGGAGTTGAGGTTGTTCGGGTTGGTGCCGTTGCCACGGAAGGCGTACGACCCGTCGGGCCCGAAGAAGCGCGAGCGCTCGGCGTTGACCGTCACGTAGGAGTCGGCGATCACGCAGACGTTGTCCTGCGCGAACGCGTAGGCGTAGCCGTATCCGAGGTCGTCCCAGTCCGCCGCCACGATGTGCGGGATGCCGTGCTCGCCGCGCTTGATCGTCACGTCGTAGCGCTCGGCCGCGAGCGCGCCCGACGGCAGCACGAGGAGCGCAAGGAGAGCCAGCGCGAGCCGCATCGTCGAACGAGCGTAGCCGAGGGGGTGGCGTTCCGGCGCCGGTCCCCGCTAGGCTCGCGCCCCATGGACGTGGCACGGCTGCGGGGCATCAAGCTGTTCGAGGACTTCTCCGACGAGGAGGTCCACGAGATCTCCCCCTTCGCGGAGGAGGTGGAGGTTCCGGAGGGCAAGGTGCTCGTGCGCGAGGGCGACTACTCGTACGAGTTCATGGGCATCGAGGAGGGCACGGTCGAGGTCACGCGCGACGGCGAGCACGTGGCCGACCTCGGCACGGGCGACTTCTTCGGCGAGATCGGCCTGCTCGAGCGGAGCTTCCGGACGGCCACCGTCACCGCGAAGACACCCGTGCGCCTCATCACGCTCACCGGCTGGGACATGCGCCGGGCGGAGAAGGCGATGCCGGAGGCGATCGAGCGCCTGCGCGGCATCATCGAGGAGCGGCGCCCCGGCGCCGCCTAGGTTGCGCGCCGGCATCCAGCCCGAGGGGGCGTTCGAGCGCCTGGGGCTGCGCGCGGGACTCGTGCCGGAGCCGCTGTTCGAGACCTACGTGGCCATGATGGCTGCGCGCACGGTGATGGCAGGGCGCGTCCGTCACGAGGTGGGTGACGTCTTCGAGGCCGATCTGGGCGAGGGCTGGGACCTCGTGACCGCCAACTCGATCGTCCACCACCTCGAACCCGAACGCGCGGTGGCGCTTCTCGCGCGCGCCCGCGAAGCGCTGCGGCCGGGCGGCAGCGCGTCCGTGCTCCAGCTGGAGCGAGCGGCAGGCAACCAGCTGGGCGCGCTCACCGGGATGCTCTTCTTCATCATCAGCCGGGCACGCACCTACACCGCCGGCGAGCTGCGCGGATTCTTCGAGGCGGCCGGCTACGAGCGCGTGCGAGCGCGGCGCCACCGTCTGCTGCCGGGCAACGTGCTCGTCACGGGGCGGGCGCCGCGTCGCTGACCCCGCGAGCGTGCCGCACGAGCCGCCAGGCGAAGTAGAGCTGGACGGCGGCGAAGCCCAGCTCGAGCGCGCGTTCGGACACCGCGTTCGCCACCACCACGCCGGCCACCACCCCGACGGGCGACAGCACGCCGACGAGCACGCCGTCACGCAGGCGCAGGTTGCCGTAGCCGTGCTGGCGCCACGCGCCCGCAGTCGCCACGACCACCACCGCGAGCAGCGACGTGGCCTCCGCCTCGAGCTGGGAGGCGCCCACGAGCAGCACGAGCCCCGGTACGAACACCACGCCGCCGCCGACGCCGAGCAGCCCGCTGAACACGCCTGCCGCGAAGCCCACCGCCACGATGCCGCCGATCTCGAGCGCGTCCATGGCTCAGAGCACCAGCATCAGGGCCGAGGCCACGAGCAGGGCGGCGAACACCCATGACACCGCCACCGGGCGGATGCGCTGCTGGAGCGCGGTGCCGGCCAGCGCGCCGCCCACGGCCGGGATCGCGATGACCAGCGCCGCCAGGGGGTCCACGTTCCCGTAGGCGCCGTGCAGCGCCGCGCCCAGCGCGCCGATGACCACGATGGCGGCGAGCGACGTGGCCGCCGCCTCGCGCTCGCCGTAGGCGAGCCACAGGATGAGCAGCGGGACGATGATCGTGCCGCCGCCCACGCCGAAGAGCCCGCTGAAGGCCCCCGCCGCGGTGCCGATGACGGCCAGGCGAACGTGGCGCGCGGACATGGGCGGGCATACTACGGCCGGTGTCCGCCTCCGCTCTCGACACGATCTCGCAGGCGCTGCGCCCGGTCTCCTCCATCCGCGACCGGGCCGCCGTGTTCTGCGACATCGACGGCACGCTTGCCCCGATCGTGAGGCGCCCCGACGAGGCGCACGTGCCCGAGAAGACCTCGCGCCTGCTCGGCTCGCTGGGCCGCCGCTACGCGCTCGTCGCCTGCGTGTCCGGCCGCTCCGCGGCCGAGGGGCGGCGGCTCGTGGGCGTGGGCTCCATCGCATACGTCGGCGCCCACGGCGCCGAGGTGCTGACGGCGGGCGAGAGCCACGCGGAGGTGCTCCCCGCGTTCGCGAGCTGGCGCGATCCCGTGCGCCGCTTCTCCACCGGGCAGGACACCAAGGAGCTTCGCCTGCTGCGCATCCGGCTGGAGGACAAGGGGCCGATCATGGCCTTCCACTGGCGCGGCGCGCCCGACGAAGATGCCGCGCGCACCCGGCTCGAGGGCATCGCGCGCGAGGCCGAGGCCGCCGGCCTGAACACGCACTGGGGCCGCAAGGTGCTCGAGATCCGGCCACCCGTCCGCGTGGACAAGGGCCAGGCCATCACCGAGCTCGTGCGCCGCACCGGCGTGCGCGCGGCCGTCTTCGGGGGCGACGACGTCACCGACCTCGACGGCTTCGCCGCGCTCGACGCGCTCGTGGCCGACGGCGCCCTCGACGTCGCCGTGAAGGTGGGCGTGCGCTCCGACGAAGGGCCCGCCGGCATCGTGGAGCAGGCCGACCTGGTGGTGGAGGGAACCGCCGGGTTCGTGTCGGTGCTCGAGCTGCTCGCGGCCGACGCCTAGTCCCGTGCGCTTCATCGACTTCCTGCGCACCACCGTGCTCCTGTTCGGCGGCGCCGCCACCGCGCTGGCAACGGTGTCGATCGCGGGCGCCGGCGCCAGGGACGACCCGGCGCTCGTCTACGTGGCCGTGGGCTGGTGGGGGACGGCCGCGCTCATCGGCCTCTGGATCGGCCGCCGCCGCGAGGTCACCGCGGGCATCGGCCGGCTGCTCTCCAACGCGCGCGCCGCCACGGCCATGCCGGAGCTCGAGCCCGGCACGATCCTGTTCAACCGGCTGTGGGCGCTGGCCGTGTTCACCGTCCTCAGCGGAGGCCTGGCCTTCCTGGCGCCGCAGGTGCCGGCCATAGCCACGGGCTACGCGCTGATCGTGGCGCTTGCGTGGCGCAAGCAGTCGCGCGCGGTCGAGGCCATCGAGATGCGCGACGGCGTGCAGTTCCACGTGGATCGCACGTCGCCGTTCAAGCCCACCCGCCTCATCCGGACGGCCGGGCTGCGGAAGATCGACCCCCTTTACGAGCGCGCCTGAGCTCCGGCCACGCCAGCGTGTTGGCCACCTGGGCCGCGGTGAGCCATGCGCGCCGGGCCGTGGCCACGCCGTAGCGGATGTTGGCGAGGGTCTCGGCGCCGTGGGCGTCCGAGTCGATCACGACCGTCACGCCCGCCTGCGCGGCCAGCCGCGCGTTGACGTCGGAGAGGTCGCGGCGGTCGGGGTTCGCGTTGATCTCCAGGAACGTGCCGGTGCGCGCCGCGGCCTCGGCGAGCGCTTCGACGTCCACGTCGTAGGGCTCGCGGCGCTCGATCAGCCTGCCGGTGGGATGGCCGATGGCGTCCACCAGCGGATGCTCCATCGCGGTGATCATCCGGCTGGTCATCTCCTTGCCGCCCATGCGAAAGGACGTGTGCACGCTGGCCACGATCCAGTCGAGCTGCGCGAGGAGGTCGTCCTCGTAGTCGAGCGAGCCGTCGGGCAGGATGTTCACCTCCGTGCCGGCCAGCAGCGCGAGGCCCTCGACCTCGGTGGCGCGGATGGCCTCGATGTGCTCGCGCAGCTCATCCGGCTGCACGTCGTTGCCGAAGCCGTGGGTGGCGGAGTGGTCGGTGATCGCGAGGTACCCGTAGCCGCGCCCGCGGGCGGCGTTCGCCATCTGCTCGATCGTGTTGCGCCCGTCCGACCTGGTGGTGTGGCAGTGGAGGTCGCCGCGGATGTCGTCCAGGGCGACCAGCTCCGGGAGGCTGCTCTCGCGCGCAGCCTGGAGCTCACCGCGGTTCTCGCGCAGCTCGGGCGGGATCGGCTCCATGCCCAGCAGGCGGTAGACCTCCTCCTCCGTGGCGCAGGAATGAGTGGTCTCGGAGGCGTCGTCGATCACGCCGTACTCCGACACGTGGAAGCCGCGCTTGACGGCCTCGGTGCGCAGCGCCTCGTTGTGCTGCTTGGAGCCGGTGAAGTGCTGGAGCAGGTTGCCGAAGTTCTCCGGCGGCACGATGCGCAGGTCCACCGAGATGCCGTTGTGCGTGACGCCGCGCGCGCCCGCCTCACCCGACACGCTTGCCTCGGCCACCAGCGGCAAGCCGGCGAAGGCCTCGGCCAGCGCCCGGGGATCGCTCGCCGTGGCCACGATGTCGAGGTCCTTGCAGGTGTCGGTGAAGCGCCGGGCGCTGCCGGCGATCTCCACCCGGTCGGCGGCCGGGTGCTCGCGCAGGGCCGCGGCGATGCCGTCGGCCAGGGCGAGCGCCTTGGAGAGCAGCAACCGCGGCTGGGGGCGGCCGTCGGCCCCCGCCGCGAGCGCGGTGAGGATGTTCTCCTCAGCCTTGGCGCCGAAGCTCGCCACCGTGCGAATCTGCTGCGCCTCCGCGGCCGACCGCAGCTTGTCGAGCGAGTCCACGCCCAGCTCGTCGAACAGCTTGCGGGCACGCTTGGAGCCGAGGCCCGGGATGCGCGTGACCTCCACCAGCCCGGGCGGGAACTTGGCCTTGAGCTTGAGGGCCGCGGGGATGGACCCCGTCTCCAGCAGCGCCGCGATCTTCTCCGCGATCGTCTTGCCGACCCCTGCCAGCTCCTCCGCCCGGCCCTGCTCCGACAGCTCGGCCACCGACACGCCGGCCTCGCGGATGGCCTTGGCCGCGCTGCGGTACGCGCTCACGCGGTAGACCACGGCGCCGTCGAGCTCATACAGGTCTGCCAGCTCGTCGAAGTGGAGTGCGATCTCGGCGTTCTTCATCTCGTGGCTCCGTAGGGTACGGCGGCCATGAGTCGAGCCTGGGTCGTCGTGCCCACCTACAACGAGGCGGAGAACCTCGACCCGTTCGTCCGGGCGCTCCTGGCGGCCGCTCCCGAGGTGCGGGTCCTGGTGGTGGACGACAACTCGCCCGACGGCACCGGGAGCATCGCCGACGGGCTGGCCGCGGAGCTGGCCGCGGTGGACGTGCTCCACCGGCCGGGCAAGGAGGGGCTGGGGCGCGCGTACCTCGCGGGCTTCGCGCGCGCGCTGGAGGGCGGCGCGGAGCTGGTGCTGGAGATGGACGCCGACTTCTCCCACGACCCCGCCGACGTGCCGCGGCTGCTGGCGGCGGCGGAGCGGGCGGACCTCGTGCTCGGCTCGCGCTACGTGGCGGGCGGAGGGGTGGAGGACTGGGGGCCGCTGCGGCGCCTCCTGAGCCGCGGCGGCTCGCTCTACGCGCGGCTCGTGCTCGGCGTGCACGTGCGCGACCTCACCGGCGGCTTCAAGTGCTTCCGCCGCGAGCTGCTCGAGGCCCTCGACCTCGGGGCGGTCATCGCCGACGGCTACGGCTTCCAGATCGAGCTGACCTACCGGGCGATCGAGTCCGGGTTCCGTGTGGAGGAGGTCCCGATCGTGTTCCGGGACCGCCGTGCGGGGAGCTCGAAGATGAACTTCCGGATCGCCGCGGAGGCGATCTGGAAGGTCCCCGCGCTGCGGTTGCGGGCATAGCTATATTTTCTGAAGCGACCCGACCCCCAAAGGAGCCCCCGTGGCAGGTGCAATCAACGACGTGACGGACGCCAACTTCCAGGCCGAGGTGCTCGAGTCGGACACCGCGGTCCTCGTGGACTTCTGGGCTCCCTGGTGCGGGCCGTGCCGCGTCATCGCCCCCCACCTCGAGGAGCTCAATGCCGAGAAGGACGACCTCCGCGTCGTGAAGCTCAACGTGGACGAGAACCCCGCCGTCGCGGCGCAGTACAACGTGATGTCCATCCCCACGCTGATCGTCTTCAAGCACGGCCAGGTGGCCAAGCAGATCGTGGGCGCCCTGCCCAAGAAGCGCCTCGAGGAGGAGATCGAGCCGGCGCTGGCCTAGCGTTCCGGCGGGCGCTCGCCTTCCCAGTAGTCCACCGCGTCCGAGCGGCGGTGCAGCTCACGGAGCTCCTCGTCCGTCCTCCCGTAGGCCCCGATCTTGCCCGAGTCGGGATAGACGCAGATCTCCGGGACGCCGCTCGTGCTGATCGACAGGAAGCGGACGAGCGCGTCCGTGCGGTTGGCGAGCTGGTGCCCGCCCTCCTCACCGACGGGGAACGACACCACCTCGCCCTGCTCGAGCTCGCGCCAGCCATCGGGCGTGCGCAGGCTCGGGCGCCCCTCGAGCACGACGATCAGCTCCTCCTCGGCGAGGTGGTAGTGGTACGGGTAGGCCGCCTCGCCGGGCGGCAGCTCCCACACGCTCGCCCCCAGGCGCCGCGCGCCGACGGCGTCGCCCAGCCGCGCGCGCCGGACACGGAATCCCTCAGGTCGTCCGGAGGGGTCCTGGTAGTCGGGGCGCTCGATGTTCGTCATGCCCGCTCCAACCCGATCCGGAGCTGCCTGCCCTCGATGTCGGCGGTGGTCGCCCCGCCGTCGTAGGACAGCGAGGTGGCCAGGGTCTCGCCGGCAACATAGGACTCGTGGGCCCGGGCGGCGTCGAGCAGCGCGGCGTCGCCCCCCAGCGTGAGCGCGATGCGGTCCTCCACGGCCAGCCCGGCATTCTTGCGGGCGTCCTGGATCGCCCGCACGACGTCGCGCGCCAAGCCCTCGCGGCGGAGCCCGTCGTCCAGCTCCAGGTCGAGGGCCACGGCGTGGGTGCCGGCCCGCTCGACCTGGTAGCCCGCGAGCGGCTGGAGCACCATCAGGACGTCGTCGGCCGTGAGCTCGTGCTCGGCGCCCTCGACGTTGATTCCCACCCGGCCGCCGCCGCGCAGGGTGGGCGCGGCAGTGGCCGGTTCGAGTGCCGCCACGGCGGCGGCCACCTGCGGCATCTGCTTGCCGAAGCGCGGGCCGAGAGCGCGGTAGTTGGGCTTGAGCTCCCAGCGGCCCAGCTCCTCGGCCTCGCCGACGAAGCGCAGGCCCTTCACGTTGAGCTCGGCGGACACGAGCGCCTCGAAGCGCTCGATGGCCTCGCGCTCCTCGCCCGCGGCGACGATGACCGCCTCCCGCAGCGGCTGCCGGACCTTGAGCTTGGCCTGCGCCCGCGCCGCGCGGCCGAGCTCGACGGCCTCCCTCGCGGCGGCCATCGCCCGCTCGAGCGGCTCATCGCGGCGATCCCGATCCGTCTCGGGGTAGTCGCACAGATGCACCGACGGCTCTGAGCCGTCGACGTTCGCGTAGATCGCCTCGGCGATGAAGGGGGTGAGCGGGGCGACCAGCTTCGCCACTGTGAGCAGGCACTCGCGGAGCGTCCAGAACGCCGCCGGGTCGCCATCCCAGAAGCGCCGCCGCGAGTTGCGCACGTACCAGTTGGAGAGGTCGTCGACGAACCCCGCGATCGCCCGTCCGGCGAAGGTGGTGTCGTAGTCGTCGAGCCGCTCGATGGCGGTCTCGGTGGTGGCCTGCAGGCGGGAGAGGATCCAGCGGTCGAGCTCCGTCTCTGGGCCGCCGCCGCCCGGCTCGAGGTCGTTCGCGTTGGCGTAGAGCACGTAGAGCGCGTACGTGTTCCAGAGCGTGAGCATGAACTGCCGCACGCTCTCGCCGACCGTCTCGACGCTGAAGCGGTAGCCGTCCCAGGGCTGCTTCGAGGTGAAGTAGTACCAGCGGAAGGCGTCCGCCCCGTGGGTGTCGAGCACGTCCCAGGGCACCACCACGTTGCCCTTGGACTTCGACATCTTCTGGCCGTCGGGGTCGAGGATCAGGCCCAGGCAGAGCACGGTGCGATAGGAGACCTCCCCGAACAGCAGGGTGGACACGCCGAGCAGGGAGTAGAACCAGCCGCGGGTCTGGTCCAGCGCCTCGCAGATGTAGTCGGCGGGAAAGCGCTCCTCGAACAGCTCCTTGTTCTCGAACGGAGCGTGCCACTGGGCGAAGGGCATGCAGCCGGAGTCCCACCAGACGTCGATCACGTCGGGAACGCGGCGCATCTCGCCGCCGCACTCCTCGCAGGTGAGCACGACGTCGTCGATGTAGGGCTTGTGGAGATCGTCGGGCGCTGCCTCGCCCAGCTCCGCCACCGAGCCCACGCAGCGGACATGGCCCTCGCCGCAGCGCCAGATGGGCAGCGGCGTGCCCCAGTAGCGCTCGCGTGACAGCGCCCAGTCCACGTTGTTCTCGAGCCACTTGCCCATGCGCCCGTGCTTGATGTGCTCGGGGTGCCAGTCCACCGACTCGTTCTGGGCCAGCAGCTCGTCCCGGATGGCCGTGGTGCGCACGTACCAGGAGCGCTTGGCGTAGTAGAGCAGCGGCGTGTCGCAGCGCCAGCAGTGCGGGTAGGCGTGCTCGTACTCCTCGTCCTTGAACAGCCGCCCGCTCGCGCGCAGCGCCTCGACGATGTCCGGGTCCGCCTCCTTGACATTGCGGCCGGCGAACTCGCCCATTCGCTCGTCGTAGGTGCCGTCCTCGCGCACCGGGTTGTGGATCGTGAGCCCGTGGGCCTCGCCCAGGCGGAAGTCGTCCTCCCCGAAGGCCACCGCCGTGTGCACCACGCCCGTGCCGTCCTCGGTGGTCACGAAGTCGGCAGGAAGGACCGTGTGGCCACGTTCGCCGTAGTCGGAGATGTAGGGGAAGGGCGGCTCGTAGGCGGTGCCCTCGAGCTCGGCGCCGGTGAGCCGCTGTTGTATCTCCACGTCCTCGCCCAGCACCCGCTCGACAAGCGCCTCCGCCACGATCAGCGTCTCTTCGCCCACGCGCGCCCGCACGTAGGCCACCTCGGGGTGCACGGCCAGCGCCGCGTTGGAGAGCAGCGTCCAGGGCGTGGTGGTCCAGCCGAGCAGGGACACGCCCGGTTCGTCCTCGACCGGGAAGCGGACGTACACCGAGGGGTCGATGACGTCCTTGTAGCCGAGCGCCACCTCGTGGCTGGAGAGCGCGGTGCCGCAGCGCGGGCAGTAGGGCACGACCTTGTGGCCCTCGAACAGCAACTGCTTGTCCCAGACCTGCTTGAGCGACCACCAGACCGACTCGATGTAGTCGTTGCTGAGCGTCAGGTAGGCGTCGTCTGTGTCGAGCCAGAACCCAATGCGCTCGGTGAGCCGGTTCCACTCGTCCACGTACTCGAGCACCGACTCGCGGCACCTGGCGTTGAACTCGGCCACGCCGTACTCCTCGATCTCCTGCTTGCGGCTGATGCCGAGCTGCTCCTCGACGGCCAGCTCCACCGGCAGGCCGTGGCAGTCCCAGCCGCCCTTGCGGTGCACGAGATGGCCGCGCATGGTCTTGTAGCGGGGGAAGACGTCCTTGAAGACGCGGGAGAGCACGTGGTGCGAGCCCGGGCGCCCGTTGGCGGTGGGCGGGCCCTCGTAGAAGACGAACGGCGGGGCGCCCTCGCGCCGGCGGATGGACTCGTGGAACACGTCGCGCTCACGCCAGCGCTCGAGGATCTCCTCTTCGAGCTCGGGGAACGACTGCTGCGGATCGACGGGCCGGTACACCGGCGGTCGATTGTATGGACGCACCGGGCCCTGGGCCGGAGAGCCGAGCCGGGCAAGGACGCAGGGAGCGACGCCTGCTCCGCAGGCGAGCGACCGAGGACGCTGCCGGGCGACGGCTCTCCGGCTCAGGCGGCCAGCTTGCGGCAGATCTCGGCGAGGCTGCGCTTCTCGGCCTCGTCGAGCGAGGAGAAGGTGGCGCTCACGCGCCGGGCGTGGTCCGGGAAGAGGCGCTGCACGAGGTCGGCGCCCGGCGCCGTGAGCGTGAGGAGCACGGCGCGGCGGTCGCCGGCGTGGCGGCGACGGGCCACGAGGCCACGCGCCGCGAGCGTGCCGGTGACCTCGGTGGCGTTGGCCTTGCTCCAGTTCATCCGGCGGCGAAGCGTGCGCAGCTCGAGCTCGCCGCCGGCCGTGACGAGGACGACGAGCGCGGAGAAGCCCGCGGCGGACAGGCCCTCCCGCTCGAGCTCGGCGGCGAGCCGGCGGCGCACACTCGCCTCGGCCCGCACGAGGGCCTGCAGCGCGCGGTGCGCAAGCGGGTCGGCGACCTCGAACTGGGCCATCGCGCGGCGATCGTAGGGCCGGCGCCGGACGGCCCGGGGGCAAAGGAGCTAGTTGTTGCCGGCCGCGACGGAGTCGTCGATCGGCTGCATCTCCTCCACGAAGCCCGGAAGCTCGGGCTCGGGGGCGCGGCCCTCGACGACCGCTCGGAGATGGTCCACCGCGTCGCTCGGCTTCGCGCCCAGCGAGCGGACGGCGTGGCCGCCGTTGACCGGCATGGCGTCGCGGTAGTCGAAGACGCGGGCGTCGGAGCCCACCTGGCGCGCGGCGTAGACGAGCCGGCCGACCACGTCGAGCGTGGCGGCTCCGCCGCACAGCACGAGCGCGGCGGTGGGCTCGAGCGCGCGCATCGCGCGGGTGACGCGTTCCTGGCCGATGCCCATCGTCAGCAGCAGCACCCGGAAGCCGGCCCTGCGCAGCGCCAGCTCGAGCGCCTGCACGTGGAGCCCCTCCAGGTCCATGAGCGAGCCGCTGGCGTCGAACAGCAGCACGCCGTCGGGCCGCGAGGGCGCGGGCGCGAGCCGGCGGGCGGCGTGCATCCAGCCGGTGGCCCAGCGGCAGGCGAGCTCCAGCTCGGCCTCGCGGGCGCGGCGGTCCTGGGCGAACTCGAGCGCGGGGAGCAGCAGCTCCTCCAGCGTGCGCTCGACCGAGCGCACGGCGAGGCTCTCCTCCATGACGCGGTCGGCGGCCCGCTCGTCGAAGCGGTCGAAGGCGTCCACGAGGCGGGCGGCCGAGGTCGGCCCCTCGCCGCGCTGGCGCGCGAGCTGGATGGCCGAGGAGATGTTGTGCGTCTCGAGCAGAGCGCGCCGCAGCGACTCGAGCTCCTGGAGGTCGTACTGGCGGTGGCCGCCGCTGGTGCGCCGAGGCTTCGGATACTCGAAGCGGCGCTCCCAGGAGCGAAGGGTGTTGGGGCTCACTCCGAGGAGCTCTGCCGCCGCGTTTGTCCGGATGCCGCTCATTGCACGTTCTTGTGTCGGCGATCCAGTGCAGAACCCTTAGCCGCCGCGGCTGGGAGTGTTCGCCCTGGGCTTCCGAAAAGCCAGACCTGCAGCGGAACTTGCACCGTGCAGGACCGCTTGCAGCGCGCGATCAGCGCCCGGAGGCGATGCGCTCGATCCCCGGGAGGATGAGCGCCATGAGCCAGTCCACGAGCATCTCGGGCGACACCTCTGGATGTGCGTACCACCAGTTGGCGAGCGCCTCATACGCGCCGTTGACGGCGTGCACCATCGCGTCGGCCTGCTGGGGGTCGACCTGCATCCCGAGGCCCACGTCGGGATCCCCGATGAGCCTCAGCTGGAGCTCGGCCTGGCGGCCGCGGATGCGCGCGGCGTCGGCGGCGAAGCGGCCGGGATCGCCCATGAACAGCACCTCCCAGGAACGGCGGTGCTCGGCGACGAAGCTGAAGAAGGCGAGCCCGCCCGCCCGCGCCTTGGCGGCCGCATCCGGTGCGGCGATGACCGCGGCCTCCACCCGCTCGTAGAGCTCCTGCGCCGCCCGTGACACGCAGGCGCGGTAGAGCTCCTCCTTGCTGCCCGCCAGGTCGTAGATCACGGGCTTGCTCACCCCCGCCCTGCGGGCCAGCTCGTCCATCGAGGCGCCCGCATAGCCGCGCTCGGCGAACAGCTCCTCGCCGAGCTCGAAGATCTGCCGCTCCCGCAGCGCCCGCGGCACGCGACCGTGGGGGTGACGAGCGATCTCGGAGGCGACGTCTTGCATGGCTACTGCGAGTAGGTTACCATCAGTAGCCATGAGCAGCCACCATCGCATCGCAATCGTCGGAACGGGCTTCGCCGGCCTGGGCATGGCCATCCGCCTCAAGCAGGAGGGCGTCCACGACTTCGTCGTCCTCGAGCGCGCCGGCGACGTCGGCGGCACATGGCGGGCCAACACGTACCCGGGCTGCGCCTGCGACGTGCCGTCGCACCTCTACTCGTTCTCGTTCGCGCTCAACCCCGACTGGAGCCGCACGTACTCCCCCCAGCCCGAGATCTGGGACTACCTGCGCGACTGCTCGCGCCGCTACGGCGTCGAGCCCCACATCCGCTACGGACACGACGTGACCAGCGCGGGGTGGGACGACCGCGAGCAGCTCTGGCGGCTCGACACCTCCCAGGGGCCCGTGACCGCCCAGGTGCTGATCGCCGGCATGGGACCGCTCGCGGAGCCGTCCTTCCCCGACATCCCGGGCCTCGACGGCTTCGAGGGCGCCGCGTTCCATTCGGCCGAGTGGGACCACGAGCACGACCTCACGGGCGAGCGCGTGGCCGTGATCGGCACCGGCGCGTCGGCCATCCAGCTCGTTCCGAAGATCCAGCCCGACGTGGCATCGCTCAAGGTCTTCCAGCGCACGCCCCCGTGGGTCATGCCCCACAGCGACCGGCCCATCACCGGCTTCGAGCGGCGGCTGTATCGCCTCTTCCCTCCCGCACAGCGGCTCGTGCGCGCGCTGGTCTACTGGGGCCGCGAGCTGCTCGTGCCGGGCTTCGTGAAGGACCAGCGCCTCATGAAGGTGCCCGAGCTCCTCGCGCGGCGGCACCTCAAGAGCCAGGTGCCCGACCCCGAGCTGCGCGCAAAGGTCACGCCGGACTACACGATCGGATGCAAGCGGATCCTGCCCTCCAACAAGTGGTATCCGGCCATCACCGAGCCGAACGTCGATGTGGTGACCGACGGCATCCGCGAGGTCAAGGCGCACTCGATCGTCACGACCGACGGGGCCGAGCACGAGGTGGACTCGATCGTCTTCGGCACCGGCTTCCACGTCACCGACATGCCGATCGGCCAGAAGGTCCGCGGGCGCGGCGGGATGCTGCTCGACGACGCCTGGAAGGGCAGCCCGCAGGCGTACCTGGGCGTCACGGTCTCCGGCTTCCCCAACCTGTTCACGCTCATCGGCCCCAACACCGGGCTGGGACACAACTCGATGGTCTTCATGATCGAGTCCCAGCTGAGCTACGTGCTCGGCGCGCTGCGCCACATGGAGCAGCGCGGGCTGGCGGCGGTCGAGGTGCGCCGTGAGGCGCAGGACGCCTACAACGCCGAGATCCAGGCGCGGATGCCCGGAACGGTGTGGATGTCGGGCTGCGCGAGCTGGTACATCGACGAGAACGGCCGCAACACCACGATCTGGCCGGACTTCACCTGGAAGTTCCGCCAGCGCACCGCCAGCTTCGACCCTGCCCGGTACGAGCTCATCCAGCCGGCGCCGGAGCGCGTGCCCGCCGCAGCCTAGAGAGCCGGCTCGATCGCGACGAGCGCCGCGCGGGGCGGGCCGCAGGGAGACACGCGTGCCTCGAGCGGCCCGAAGCCGCGGGCGCTCTCGGATGACGCCTCGATCGGCACTGCCACGCGCTCGCGCACGCCGAGGGCGGCGGCGCGCACCGTGCGGGCCAGGCGGTCCTCCCCGAGCGGGCTGGTGAGGAGCGCGGCGAGCGGCGATCCCACGAGCCCGCCCTCCTCTCCGAAGATCCCCTCCGCGCCCTCGCTCACCGCCCCGATCGCCAGCTCCTCGGTGACCACGAGGAAGAAGGTGCCGAGCGAGCCCAGCGCGTCGCGGGTGCACTCCAGATAGACGCCCATGCCGCAGGTGACGCACACGCGCGAGCGGCCGGGAGGCTCGTTGCGCCCGGGATCGTGGAGGGCGCCGCAGCGGGAGCAGAAGCGCACCCGCTCGGTGCGCTCGGGTTCGGGCTCGGCGCGGATCTCGAGGTCCTCGGCCATCGTTGCAATCAGACCAGCGGGCGCGCCGCCACGGGACGGAGGCCTCCGCTTTGCAGAGGATTCGGCGCGGTAGGCGCGCTAGATTCGGCCGGGTGTGCCGCTCCGTTGCAGCCCTGCTGGCCGCGCTCGCGCTCGCGGGCTGCAGCCGCGAGGAGGAGGCGGAGCTGCCGGCCGCCTGCCGGCTCGGAGCCGACGCCGTGGTCTCCGCGCTGTCCAGCGCCCCGGGCGAGGTGAGGCTCGAGGGCGACACCGCGCTGTCGGACTGCCTGGCCAGGGAGAGCGAGCAGGCGGACGTGCTGCTCGTGGGCGAGGTGTACATCAGCGCCGCGTCGCGGCTGGCCGATGCAGGCGAGGCACTGCGGCTGGGCTACCTGCTTGGCGCCGCGCAGCGGGGCGCCGGCCAGACCCAGGGGATCCACGACGAGCTGGTACGCCGGCTGGAGCAGGAGACCGGCCGGGTGGACGACGAGCAGGCGCTGCGCCGGGGCGAGCGCGCGGGCCTGGAGTCGGGCTGATCCCACGGGTCTATACGCTCCGGAACATGGGTGTGACCGGGACTGAATCCAAGGAGCGCTGGGGTGGGGAGACCGCCAAGGCCGTCGACAACTTCCCCGTGTCGGGCGAGCGCGTGCCGGTGGCGGTCGTGCGCTGGCTCGGCCGGATCAAGGCGGCTGCCGCGCGCACGAACGCGGAGCTCGGGCTGCTCGACGGGGCGCTGGCGGAGCGCATCGCGAAGGCCGGCGACGCCGTGGCCCACGGCGAGCACGACGGCCAGTTCCCGATCGACGTCTTCCAGACGGGGTCGGGAACGTCGTCGAACATGAACGCGAACGAGGTGATCGCGAACGTGGCGGGCGAGGGCGCGCACCCCAACGACCACGTGAACATGGGGCAGTCCTCGAACGACGTCTTCCCGTCCGCGGTGCACCTCGCGGCGCTCGCCGAGTCCACGGACAAGCTGCTGCCCGCCCTGGCGAAGCTGGAGGCATCGCTCGCCGCCAAGGCCGAGGAGCTCGCCGATGTCGTGAAGGCCGGCCGCACCCATCTCATGGACGCCGTCCCGGTCACGCTCGGCCAGGAGTTCGCGGGCTACGCGGCGCAGATCCGCCTGGGCCAGGAGCGCGTGAAGGCCACCCTCCCGCGCGTGGCGCAGATCCCGCTGGGCGGCACCGCCACGGGCACGGGCCTCAACACGCACCCGGACTTCGCCGCCGGCGTGCGCGCGCGGATCAAGGAGGCCACCGGCCTGCCGGTGGACGCTCCCGCCGACCCGTTCGAGGCGCAGGGCAGCCGCGACGCCCTCGTGGAGCTGTCGGGCGCGCTGAAGGTGGTGGCCGTCTCGCTCACCAAGATCGCCAACGACCTCGCGCTCATGGGCTCGGGCCCGCGCGCCGGCCTGGCCGAGATCGCCCTGCCCGAGCTGCAGAAGGGCTCCTCGATCATGCCGGGCAAGGTCAACCCGGTGATACCCGAGGTGGTGCTGCAGGTATCCGCGCAGGTGATCGGCAACGACACCGCCATCACGATCGGCGGCATGCAGGGCCAGTTCGAGCTCAACGTGCGCATCCCGCTGATCGCGCGCAACCTGCTGAGCTCGATCGGCCTCCTGTCCAGCGCGTCCACCATGCTCGCCGAGAAGTGCGTCGACGGCCTCGAGGCCAACGAGGAGATGTGCACCCGCCACGCGGAGTCCACGCCCGCCATCGCCACGGCGCTGAACCCGCACATCGGCTACGACCGCGCCACCGAGATCGTGAAGGAGGCCGTGGCCTCCAAGCGCACGATCCGCGAGGTGGCGCGCGAGAAGGGCGTGGACGAGTCCGTGCTTGACGAGGCGCTTGACCTGCAGAAGATGGCGCGGCCGAACGGCTGAGCTCCGTTCTGCCATGGAGAGCCCGGGGCGTCGCTGGATGGCCCGCGCTGAGCACCGAGCACTGTCACAGGCGGCGCCTCTATCTCGTCTCAGAGGGTGAACGAGACGAGAGGAGCAGTCATGAAGGTCTTCGTAGCCGGCGCCACAGGCGTTCTCGGCAGAGAGCTCGTCCCGCAGCTCGTGGCGCGAGGCCACGAGGTGGTCGGGATGACCAGGACCGCGTCGAAGCAGGATGGGCTGCGGGCGTTGGGGGCGCGGCCGGTCGTGGCCGACGCTCTCGACCCCGAAGCGGTCGCCCAGGCGGTGGCGTCCGCCGAGCCCGAGGTGATCGTGCATCAGCTCACGGCGCTGTCCGGGAAGATGAGCATCCATGACGCGCGGCACCCTGACCGCTCCCCCATGGCGAAACTGACCAACCGGCTGCGTACCGAGGCGACGGACCATCTCCTGGCCGCCGGCAGCGCCGTGGGGGCACGGCGCTTCGTGGCACAGAGCTTTGGGGCCTTCCGATGGGCCCGCACAGGCGGGCCGGTGCAGACCGAGGCCGACCCCCTCGATCCCAACCCGCCGGCGCCGCTGCGGCCGGTGGTGGAGGCGCTCCTCCATTTGGAGGAGGCGGTGACGACGATCGACTGGGGCGAGGGTCTCGCGTTGCGCTACGGCGGCTTCTACGGTCCGGGGACCTCGCTCAGCCTGGCTCCGGATGCGGTGATGGCGGCGCCGATCCGCAAGCGTCGCTTCCCGATCGTCGGCGACGGTGGGGGCGTCTGGTCGCACGTCCACATCGAAGACGCCGCGGCGGCGACCGCCATCGCGGTCGAGCGCGGCCAGCCGGGTATCTACAACATCGTCGACGACGAGCCCGCGCCGGTGCGGGAGTGGCTGGCGGTGCTGGCGAGCGCGCTGGATGCCAAGCCACCAAGGCGTATCCCACGCTGGCTCGGTCGGCTGGCGGCCGGTGAGGCGGCAACGCTCATGATGACGGAGGTGAGGGGAGCCTCGAACGAGAAGGCGAAGCGCGAGCTCGGCTGGAAGCCGCGCTATGCGAGCTGGCGGCAGGGCGTCGCGCAGGGGCTCGGCTGAGCGATGACCGAGGAGCAGCTCGACGAGCTCCGCCCGTCGGCGTTCGCCATCGCCTACCGGATGCTCGGCAGCGTGAGCGAGGCGGAGGACGTGGTGCAGGAGGGGTTCCTCCGCCTCCACCGGGCGCGCGAGGGCGGCGAGCGGATCGAGTCGCCGCGCGCGTACCTGTCGACGGTGGTCTCGCGGCTCTCGCTCGACCACCTCCGCTCGGCGCGGGTCCGGCGCGAGACCTACGTGGGCGAGTGGCTGCCGGAGCCGCTCGTGGCGAGCGCCGACGACGATCCCGCCCGCAAGGCCGAGATGGCGGACTCGCTGTCGCTCGCCTTCCTCGTCCTGCTCGAGAGCCTGTCGCCCGAGCAGCGCGCCGCGTTCCTGCTGCGCGAGGTGTTCGACGAGCCCTACGCCCGGATCGCGGAGATCGTGGGCACGAGCGAGCAGAACGCCCGCCAGCTCGCCACACGGGCCCGCCGCCACTTGGAGGAGCGGCGCCCCCGGTTCGAGGTCTCGCGCGAGCAGCGGGAGGAGCTCGCGACGCGCTTCTTCGCGGCCGCCGAGGACGGCGATCTCGAAGGCCTGGAGGAGCTGCTGGCCCACGACGTGGTGCTCCGCGGCGACGGCGGCGGCAAGGCGCCCGCCCTCGCACGTGCGATCCATGGGCGCGCCAGGTCGGCGCGCACGCTGATCGCGGGCCTGCGCGCCTTCACCCGCTTCGGCATCACCTCGCGCCGCGAGGAGGTGAACGGGCAACCGGGTGCGCTGTTCTTCGACCGCGAGGGCAGGCTGGTCAGCGTGATGTCCCTCGACGTCGCGGAGGGCCAGATCCAGGGCGTGAGCTCGATCATCAACCCGGACAAGCTGCGGCACCTGGGGCCGTTGGCCGACCTGGACGCGCTGCTGCGCGAGCGGAGCTAGGGAGTTGCTGCTCCTCGTCCGGAGTGGACACAGCGCCAGAAGGAGGTCCGGCCGCGACGCTGGAGCCAAGAACAGGGGGGGAAAGGCTTCAGCGGCGCGGCCGGGATGGAACAGGCAGGGGGAGTGCCTGACTCCCGTATCGGCAGCTGTCGCAGAGACCTTTAGCTCTAGTCCTGCTCGGGCATCGCGTGGCGGTCGCCGTCGCCGTACTCGTCGGCCAGCCAGTCCTTCAGCTTGTCGGCCACTCCGCTCAGGTCATCCACGCGTGCGCATTCGCCGCTCCGGAGGTTCTCCACCAGCACCGTGCCGGACTCCTGCATCCGCAGTACGAATGTGCGCCGTTCGGTCATCGTGGGAGAGACGGTACGCGGCGGCGCTCACAGGCCGCTCACACAGGCTCGCCCGCCAGGATCCGGCGCTGGAGCTCCGACGTCTCCTCCGACGGCTCGATTCCGAGCCCGTCCACCAGGCGGCGGCGGCACTCCAGGTACTGGCGCAGCGCGTGACTGCGGCGCCCCGCGCGGGCGTATGCGGTCATGAGGCTCCGGTGGCCGCCCTCGTCGAGCGGGTCGAGCTCGACCAGCTTGCGCGCCGCCTGCGTGGCCGCCGGCTCGTCGCCAGCCGCGCGGTGGGTGTCGGCGAGCCCGGCGAGCAGCTCGGCACGTCGCTCTGCGAGCCGTTCCCGCCAGGCGACCGCCCAGTCCGAGTATCGCTCCTCGGGCAGCGGCTCGCCGCTCCACAGTCGCTCGGCCGCGTCAAGCAGCGTAAGCCGCTCCGGCCCCGTCTCACTCAGCGCCGCCGCCGCAGCGGCCTCGAACTCGTCGGCGTCCACGACGTCGCGCTCGCTCAGGCTCAGGCGGTAGGTGCGCTCCGCGAACTCGATCGCGCTGCGCTCCGCGCCGGGGGCATCCAGCACGGCCCGGGCGCACGACACGGCGACCTGGAGCGCACGGCGCGCGGCGGGTGGCTCCTTGTCCGGCCACAGCGCCTCGAGCAGGAGATCCTCGGTGACGGCCCGATCGCGGTGCAGGAGCAGGAAGCGCACCACCCGCTGAGCCGTTCGCCGCACCCAGGCCGCGTCGTCGACCGGCCAGGTGCCGCGCCGCAGCTCGAACGACCCCAGGAGCGTGAAGACGAGCGGAGGCGGCGTGCGTGCGACCTGCGCCTCGGCCGCGCGGGCCGCGGCGGCGACGCCGGCGTCGGGATCCCCCGTCAGCTCGGCCAGCCGCTCTATCCCCTCCGGATGCCCGGAGGCCGCCGCCGGGCCCACCGCGGCGCGCCGGACGGCGGCGGAAGGGTGGCGAGTGAACGGGAGCAATGCCGCGCCTCCCGGCCACCCTCCCTCGATCGCCATCACGACCTCCCCCGCGTCCAGCGGCGCCGAGGAGGCCTCATCTCCCGGCTCGAGCGCGGCCCACAGCAGCGGCTCGAGCCGCGGCCATTCGCGTCGCACGAGATGGGCCCGGTTCTCTCCCGCCTCCTCCCAGAAGCGCGCGAGGTCACGCCGGGAGCCGGCCTCGTCTCCCTCGCCGCGCACCAGCCAGGCACGCTGCGCGAGCAGGCGCGCGCGCCCGTACCTGCCGGCCGCGCCCGGGTAGCGCTCGTCGACGAGCGCCAGCGCCTCGTCGACCAGGGCACGTGCGGTGACGCCGGCGCCGACCTCGGCGAGCACGGGGGCCAGGTCGGTGGTCGCCCAATAGCGATCTACGACGGGAGCCCGTGACACGCGGACCAGCGCCCGATCGACCGCGGCCGTCGCCTCCCCCGCATCCCCCCGCAGCGCCGCCACGGCGGCTCGCGCGGCATCCACCTTCCACTCGCGCCAGCCGGCGCCGGCGGCACCGCGGTCCGCGCGAGCGAGCTCGGCCTCGGCGTCGGAGAGCCGTCCCGCTCGGGCATGGGTGTAGGCCGGATACGAGTGGGCGAAACGCGCCACCCATGCACCGAGCCCGCTGCGATCCGCGACCGCCGCGGCACGCCCCCACCAGTCGATTGCCTCGTCATCGTAGCCCTGCTCGCCGAACAGCAGGGCCACGGCCCCCATCACGTAGGCGAGCCGGTTGAGGGGATCGGCGCGCTCCAGCTCGGCGACCGCCTCGAGCGCGCGCCGGAGCACGTCGTCGATCCGCCCTGTCGGCGTGTCCAGGTAGGCGACGACCAGCAGCTCCAGCGGCGCCAGGCCTGCCGCGGCCGGCTGCGCGAGGGCGCGCCGCGAGAGCTCCCGCCCGCGTTCGGCCTCCCCGCGCATTGCGAGTGCCATCGCGGCCAGCAGCGCCACGGCGGGCGCCGCCGCGAAGGCCGGCTGGGCCTCCGGCGCGTCGAACCCCTCGGCGAGGCCCGCGACCTCCTCGAATTCCCCGACGGACACAAGCGCGTCAGCGAGCGCGAGCCGTGCGAGCCACTTCCGCGCGGCGTCGCTGCCGCCCAGGCCGTCGGCCGCGGCGCGCAGCGACTCCACTGCGGACTCGTGGCGCCCCGCGGCCAGCTCGAGCTGTCCCTCGAGCAGGCGCGCGCCGGGCTCGGCCCGGACCTCGGGAGGCATCCGCTCGAGCCAGGGCCGCACCGACTCCGGTGCCGTCCGCATCAGGAGCTGGCCCTCGGCCCCGATCGCGGCGACCGCGTCGGAGAAGCGCTCCGCCTCGACGAGATGCTCGATCGCCTCGTCGACCCTCCCCGCCGCGGCCAGGGCCGGCGCCACGCGCGCGTGGAGCTCGCGCCGGCGCTCGGCCGGACGCTCCTCCGCCAGCCGGCCCAGGAGGAAGTCGCGAAAGAGCGGGTGGTAGGCGAAGCGCGTCCGATTGGGGTCGAGCGCCCGCAGGAACAGGCCCTGGCGCTCGACGCGCTCCGCGAAGCCCTCGGGCAGCTCGAGCGCCTCCGCCGTCGCCTTGTCGAGCTGCTCGGGGACGCTCGAGTCGATCAGCGCCCGGCGCGCCGGCTCGTCGAGACGATCGACCACCTCCTCCGCGAGGAAGGCGAACAGGCTGGTGCGCGACCCCGGATCGAGCTGCGCCCCGCCCTCGCTCAGCGCGCTCAGCGCGATTCCGAGCGGCCATCCCTCGGTGGCCGCCATGACCGCCTCGACCTCGTCCGCCGAGGGCTCGCGCCCGCGCCTCGCGCTCAGCAGCTCGGCGCACTCCGCCGGGCTGAAGGCCAGCTCGGCGGCGCCGAGCGAGTCCAAGCGCCCGGTCGCCCGCAGCTTCGCCACCTGGAGCTCGAGCGGGCGACGCGCCGCCACGGCGATCCGCAGCTCGGGCGCGGCGAGCAGGTCGGAGACGAGCGGAGCAGCCGCGGGGGCGCCGGCCAGGTGCTCGGCGTCGTCGAGCACGATGGTGAGCGGGTCGACCAGCAGGCGTCCCAGCTCACCGACGAGCTCGCGCCCGGCACCGGGAACGTCGACGGGCTCCAGGCCCGCGACGATGCTCTCGCCGAGGACGTCCACCGCGCCCGGGACCGTCCGGCGCAGGGCCGCGAGCAGGCACAGGAGCAGCCGGCCGGGATCGCGCTCGGCCTCGGTGAGCGAGATCCACGCGGCGCCCTGATCCCTGGCGTCGAGAGCCTCCTGCAGCGCCATGGTCTTCCCGTAGCCCGCGCCTGCCACGAGCAGCAGCGATCCCGCGTCGAGCGCCGAGGAGAGTCGCGCCGCGAGCGCCGGCCGGGCGATGCGGGCGGGGCCGGGCACAGCGAGGGCTCGAGGCGGTGGCGCCGTCACCGTGGAGGCCACCGTAGTCCACCCCGGAAGGGGCCGCAATACCCCTCCGGGCCAGCCCGCCGGGCGGGACGAAGGGGCCGGCTTCGGCTAGCGGCGCCGCGAGGGCCTGCGGGTGATCCGCAGGGTCGCTCGGTCGGTCGCGACCTGGCCGTCGGCTCCCCGCACCGTCAGGGTCACCGAATAGCGACCGGGGGCAGGCGGGCGCCGGCGGACCCGGCGCGGGCCGCGCGTTCGCCGGCCGTTCCAGCGCAGCGCGTTGCGCCCCTCCCGCGCCCGCCCGCGCAGCACGGCGATCGCCGTCCGCCCGCGGCGGATCGTCAGCGTCGCCCGTCCCGCCCCGGTGGCCAGGTAGCGCATCCGGACGCGCGAGCGCTGGCGGGCGCTCGGCCGCTCGTCCACCAGCGCCACCAGCAGCCTGATCGCCGGCTCGCCGGGCGCGCCCACGGCGCCCGAGGGACCGGTCGGACCTGCGGGCCCGGACGGCCCGCCCGGACCGCTCGGCCCCGTCGCGCCGGACGTGCCCTGCTGCCCGGGCGCCGGTACGTGCACCGCGTTGCTCGCGGCGCCCGTCGAGCCGCCGGCGTTGGTGGCGGTCACCAGGCAGTCGATCGCCTGGCCCACGTCGGCCTGCTGCACGGTGTGGTTCGTGCCGGTCGCTCCGCCGATCGCCGCGCCGTTGCGCCGCCACTGGCGGGCGAACGCGAGCGGGGCGGGATCGTCGCTGGTCCAGGCGCCCGTGGAGCAGGACAGCGCCTGGCCGGCCAGCGCGGAGCCCGTGACCTGCGGTGCGGCGGTGTTGGCGGGGACCGCCACCTCGCCGACCCGCCGCACGAAGGTCTCGAACTCATTGGGAGCGAGGCCGGGCTGGTCGTCGTCGCCATAGAAGACGGCCATGTGCTCGTCACTCTGGGGGCTGTAGGCGACAGACGGCTGGAACGCGTCGGACTCCGGATCGCCTATCCCGCCCGCCGTGGAGATCGGGAAGTCGCTCGGCCCCACCTCGAGCCCGGCCGAGTCGAGGCGCTGGCCGAGCGCCTCGAACTCCCCTTGGATGCGCCCGCCCTCGTTGTCGTCGCCCAGGAAGGTGACGAGGTACTCGTCCGCCTGGCTGTCGTAAGCGACGTCCGCGGTGTTGGCGCCGAACGCCGCAGTGCCGTTGGCGCCGCCCACGTCGGAGATCTGGAAGTCGTTGGCGCCCACCTCCGCCCCCGCCCCGCCGAGGCGCTGGCCGAAGATCTCGACCTCGCCGTCGACCAGGCCGTTCTCGCTGTCGTCGCCGTTCCAGGCGACCAGGTACTCGTCGCGCTGCGGGTTGTGGTCGACCGCGGCACTGAAGAAGTCGCGACTGGGATCGGCGCCGTTGGCACCCCCGGCGTCCGAGATCTGGAAGTCGTTGGCGCCCACCTGCGCCCCCGCTCCGTCGAGGCGCTGGCCGAAGATCTCGAACTCGCCGTCGATCAGGCCGTTCTCGCTGTCCTCGCCATGAAAGGCGACCAGGTACTCGTCGCGCTGCGCGTTGTAGGCGACGTCCGGCGAGCCCGCTCCGAACGCAACGTCGCCGTTGGCGCCGCCCATGTCCGAGATCTGGAAGTCGTTGGCGCCCACCTGCGCCCCCGCTCCGTCGAGGCGCTGGCCGAAGATCTCGAACTCGTTCTGTACCAGGCCGCCCTCGTTGTCGTCCCCGGGCCAGACCACCAGGTACTCGTCGCGCTGGGCGTTGTAGGCCACCGCAGGCGCGCTGGCGCCGAAGGCCGTGCTGGCGCCGTTGGCGCCGCCCATGTCGGAGACCTGGAGGTCGTTGGGGCCCACCTGCGCCCCGGTCGCCGTAAGGCGCTGGGCGAAGACCTCGTCCTCGTTGTCGACCAGGCCGTTCTCGTTGTCCTCTCCGTTCCAGACCACCAGATACTCGTTGCGCTGGGCGTTGTAGGCGACGGCCGGCCCGGACGCACCGACGTCGATGTTCGTGTTGGAGCCGTTGGGCCCGCCGACGTCGGAAACCTGGATGCGCGGCCCGATCCGGTCGCCGCCGGCCGAGACACGCTGGGCGAAGACCTCCTCCTCGTTGTCGACGAGGCCGCCGCTGTCGTCGTCGCCGCGCCAGGCAACGAGGTACTCGTTTCGCTCCGGGTTGTGGGCGATGGCGGGGTTGGAGCCGCGGAACGCCGTGCTGCCGTCCGGCCCCATGAACGAGACACGCTGCTGCTCGGGTCCGAGCGGGGTCGGGTCGGCGCCGGCGCCGGCGACCGGCAGGAGGGTTGCGAGCACAGCGGTGACGGCGGCGAGAGCGAGGCGGGATCTGGACATGCCGCCAAGCTAGGCGGCGCCGCTCACAGCCCGCTCACAGCGGGCGGGCGCTACAGGTTGATGGCCACGTATTTCGTCTCGAGGTACTCCTCGATGCCCTCGTGCCCGCCCTCGCGGCCGAAGCCCGACTGCTTGACGCCGCCGAAGGGAGCCGAGGCGTTGGAGACCATGCCCTGGTTGAGGCCCACCATGCCGGTCTCCAGGCCCTCGATCACGCGCAGCGCCCGCTTGAGGTCGCTGGTGAAGACGTACGCCACGAGGCCGTACTCGGTGTTGTTGGCCGCCTCTATCGCGTCCGCCTCCGACTCGAACGAGGTGACGGGCGCCACCGGGCCGAAGATCTCCTCCTTCAGCATGCGGGCGTCCGGTGGGACGTCGCCCAGCACGGTGGGCTTGTAGAAGTAGCCGCTGCCGTCCGCGGCCTCACCGCCCACGATCGCGGTGGCGCCCTTGCCGAGCGCGTCCTCCACGAGCTCGTGCACCTTCTCCCGGGCGCCCTCGTCGATGAGCGGCCCCACCTTCACGTCGTCGTCGGTGCCGCGGCCGATCTTCAGGTCGCCCATGCGCTCGGCGAGCCGTTGCGCGAACGGCTCCGCGACGGCGTCGGCCACGTGGAAGCGGTTGGCCGACGTGCACGCCTCGCCGATGTTGCGCATCTTCGCCAGCAGGGCGCCCTCCACGGCGGCGTCGAGGTCGGCGTCCTCGAAGACGAGGAACGGCGCGTTGCCGCCCAGCTCCATCGACACCTTGAGGATCTGCTGCGCCGACTGCTCGATCAGCTTGCGCCCCACCTCGGTGGAGCCGGTGAAGGACAGCTTGCGCGTGCGGGGGTCCTTGATCAGCGGCTCCATCACCGAGCCCGAGGACGAGCTGGTGACCACGTTGAGCACGCCGGCGGGCAGGCCGGCGTGCTCGAGTATCTCCGCGAGCGCGAGCATGCAGAGAGGCGTCTGCTTGGCCGGCTTCATCACCATCGTGGCGCCGGCCGCGATGGCGGGCCCGATCTTGCGGGTGCCCATGGCCATCGGGAAGTTCCAGGGGGTGATGAGGACGCACGGGCCCACGGGCTGCTTCATCGTGAGCACCCGCCCCGCGCCGTTGGCGGCGATGGCGTAGCGCCCCTCGATCCGCACGGCCTCCTCGGAGAACCAGCGCAGGAACTCGGCCGCGTAGACGATCTCGGACCTGGACTCGGCCACCGGCTTGCCCATCTCGAGCGTCATCAGCAGCGCCAGCTCGTCGGCCCGCTCGCTGATCTCCTCGAAGGCGCGCCGCAGGATCTCGCCGCGCTCGCGCGGGGGGTGGTGCTTCCACTCCTGCTGGGCCTCGTGGGCCGCGCCGAGCGCCGCCTTGGCGTCGTCGACCGTGGCATCCGCCACCTCGCAGAGCGCCTCGCCGGTGGCCGGATCCTCGACCTCCAGCGTGCCGCCCTCGGAGCCGTCGCGCCACTCGCCCGCGATGTAGAGGCGGTGAGGCACGGCATCGACGACCGTCTGCTCCTGGGTGGCGAGAGTCATGTGGCGACCGTCTCCGTACCCAGCTCGCGCGAGATCGCAACATCCACCGAGTAGTCGATCGGGAGCACCACGAGCGAGGGCACGTCCAGGGCGAGGCCCTGGCGCAGCCGCTCGGGGAACTCGTCCACGGTCTCGCAGCGCCACGCGGGCATCCCGAACGACTCCGCCAGCTTCACGAAGTCCGGATTGGTGAAGTCCGTGCCGAAGTGGCGGCCGAACTTCTTGTCCTGCTTCCAGACGATCGAGCCGTATTGCCGGTTCTCCCAGATCACCGAGACGAACGGCGTCTTGAGCCGCACCGCCGTCTCGAGCTCCTGGCAGTTCATGAGGAAGCCGCCGTCGCCGTTGACCGCCACCACCTTGCGGTCGGGGTGCACGAGCTTGGCCGCGATCGCCGCGGGCACCGCGAAGCCCATGCCGGCCAGGCCGTTGGCGATGAGGACCGTGTTGGGCTCGTACGCCGGAAACATGCGCCCGATCCACAGCTTGTGCAGGCCGACGTCGGAGATCAGGATGTCGTCGCGGGCGAGCGCCTGGCGGATCTCGTACAGGGCGCGGGGCGGCTGGGCGGGGAAGGCGTCGTTGTGCCTGCCTGCCTCGAACGCACCGCCCACGACCTCGCGCAGCCGGGTCGAGCCGCCGCTGTGGGGCACGTGCCGGCACTCCTCTCCGAGCCTGGTGAGGATGTGGTAGATGTCGCCCACGAGCTCGACCTCGGGGATGAAGAACTCGTCGATCTCGGCCGGCAGGGAGTCGATGCAGACGATCTTCTTGTCGCGCCCCGGGTTCCAGTGCTTGGGCGAGTGCTCCACCAGGTCGTAGCCGATGGCGATGACCACGTCGGCGTCCTCGAAGCCCGCCATGTTGTAGTCCCCCGATTGGAGCCCCACCGAGCCGAGCGCGCGAGAGTCGGACGGGTCGAGCAGGCCCTTGCCCATGAAGGTCTCGGCCACGGGGATGCCGGTGGAGCGCACGAACTCCCGCAGGGCAGGCGCCGCGCCGCCGCGCACCACGCCGTTGCCGGCCAGCGCGACGGGGTTGAGCGCGCCGCGGACCACGTCGGCGGCCTTGAGCAGCTCGCGCGCGGCCGGCTCGGGGCGCACCGGCTTGCGCCGGGCCAGCGGCGCGGCGTCGAGCTCGGCGGCCATCACGTCCTCGGGCAGCTCGATGTGGGTGGCGCCGGGCTTCTCGCTCTCCGCGACCTTGAACGCCTTGCGGACCACCTCGGGGATGATCGCCGGGTCCGAGAGGGTCGCGTTCCACTTGGTGATCGGCTGCATCATGCGCATCACGTCGATGTACTGGTGCGACTCCTTGTGCCTGCGCTCGAGGTCGCCCTGGCCGGTGAGGGCCACCAGCGGCGCGCGGTCCAGGTAGGCGTCGGCCACTGCGGTGACCAGGTTGGTGGCGCCCGGCCCCAGCGTGCCCAGGCAGACGCCCGCGTGGCCCGTGAGGCGGCCGTAGACGTCGGCCATGTAGGCGCCGCCCTGCTCGTGGCGGACGGGGACGAACTCGATCGAGGAGCCCGCCAGGGACTCGTTGAGGTCGAGCGTCTCCTCACCGGGAATGCCGAAGACGTACTTGACGCCCTCTGCCTCTAAACATTCGACGAATACGTCCGATGCCTTTCTGGATGGCATTTCTCGAGGTTACCTCCCGCAACGCCGCGACTCTCCCCGCCCGAGGTTGTTCATGGCTGTCCGTGCGACGACTTGCCCTCCCCCTCATAGCCGCCCTGCTCGTGGCGGCTCCCACGGCCCACGCGTCCGTGCGGCACGTGGTGTCCGGCGGCGGCTGGGGCCACGGCATCGGCATGAGCCAGTACGGCGCCAAGGGCTACGCGGAGAACGGCCGCGACTACCGCCAGATCGTCGCCCACTACTACCAGGGGACCGGCCTCGGTGACGCCGGCGAGCGCACGGTGCGCGTGCTGCTCCAGTCCGGGCGCTCGGAGATCGTGGTGAGCGGCGCCGGCCGCGCCGGCGGGCGCCGGCTGGATCCGGGCCGGAGCTACCGCGTGCGCGCGCACGGCTCGGGGGTCGAGCTGCGCAGCGCCGGCGGCAAGGTGCTGGGCCGCTCGTCCGGCGCTCTCGCCATCTCCCGCCCGGGCGACGTGGTGAAGCTCCACGGCACCGCGATCGGCGGCGTGCGCGACGGGCGCTACCGCGGCGCGATCGAGGTCCGCCCGGGCGTGTTCGGCGGGCTCGGAGCGATCAACGCCGTCTCGCTCGACGACTACGTGCGCGGTGTCCTACCCGGCGAGATGCCCACCTCGTGGCACGAGGAGGCGCTCAGGGCCCAGGCCGTGGCGGCCCGCAGCTACGCGATCGCCACCGACCGGGGCGGCGGCGTGTTCGACCAGTACCCCGACACGCGCTCGCAGGTGTACCGCGGCTTCGGCAGCGAGACCGCGCGCTCGAACGAGGCGGTGTCGGCCACGGCCGGCGAGGTGCTGGTGCACGAGGGCGAGGTGATCCCGGCCTACTTCTTCTCCACCTCGGGCGGGCGCACGGAGAACGTGGAGAACGTCTGGTACGACAGCGACCCGCGCCCGTACCTCACGAGCGTCGAGGACCCCTACGACGACGCCTCTCCCCGGCACCGCTGGCGGCTGTCGTTCACCACCGCGCAGATGGAGCAGCGGCTGCGTGGGCTGGTGAAGGGGCGCTTCCAGCGGATCAAGGTGCGCCGCCGCGGCGAGTCGCCGCGGGTGGTGTCAGCCGACGTGATCGGCTCCCGCGGGCGCACCCGGGTGAGCGGCGCGACCCTGAAGTCCCGCCTCGGCCTCAACGACACCTGGGCCTCGTTCACGCGCGTGAGCTCGAGCGGCAGCCGCTCGATCGCCAGCAACGCGATCGTGCGCAGCTTCCTGGCGCTGCCGCCCTACGAGATCACGGGCAGGGTGGCGCCGCGCCCGCGCGGCAGGCGCATCGTGGTGGAGCGGCGCACGAAGAAGGGCTGGCGCCGGGCCGCCCGCGGCGCCGTGGCGCGTGACGGCGAGTACCGCGTGCTCGTCGAGCGGCGCGGCACCTACCGCGTGCGGGCCGGCCGGGTTGCCGGTCCCGCGGTGCGCGTGCCGTAGCCCGCCACCCACACTGAACGTCCCGCGCCCCCACGAAAAAGGGGGGTGCGCGGGACGTTCGATGTGTGGAGCGGAGGGCTACGCCTCCTCCCGCGCCGGCTGCAGCGGCGGCTGCGGTGACGGCTTGGTTCGCAGGAGCCGGGCGGGCAGAGCGGGGAGCCACCAGTTCCACCTGCCCATCAGCGACACCACCGCCGGCACGAGCAGGCCGCGGATGAGAGTGGCATCGAGCAGGATCCCCGCCGCGAGGCTGGTGGCGAACATCTTCGTGATCGTGTCCGGCGCCGACGCGAGCGCCGCGAAGGCGAAGAACAGGATGAGCGCCGCGCTGGTCACGAGCCGCCCGGTGTGCCCGAGCCCGCCGACGACCGCCTCGCGCGTGGACCCCGTGCGGTCGTACTCCTCCCGCATGCGGGACAGGATGAACACCTCGTAGTCCATCGAGAGCCCGAACAGGAAGGCGAACACCATGATCGGGATCCAGCTCTCAACCGCGCCGGTGGCCTCGATGCCCCAGATCGCCTCCGAGCCGTAGCCCTCCTGCCAGACGAGCACCATGAAGCCGATCGCGGCCGCAAGCGAGATCAGGTTGAGCAGGACCGCCTTGAGCGGGAGCGCGAGCGAGCGCAGCGCGCGGGCCAGCAGGAGAAACGTGAGCAGGAGCACGAGGCCGATCATGAGGGGCGCGTTGTCGTAGACCGCGTCCACGAAGTCCGCGTTCTCCGGCCCCGAGCCGCCCACGGCCACGCCCGGCGGCGCCACTGCCCGCACGCGGTCGAGGATCGCGGCGCCGTCGTTGGAATACGGGTCCGCCGCGGGGACCACCCCCACGATCCGCGTGCCGCCGCCGCTCCAGTCCTCCGGAGCGGTGGTGGCCACCACACCGTCGACCTTCGCCAGGTCGGCCGCCACCTGCTCGGCCTGCGCCGCGGGCGCCACGACCTCGAACGGCGCCATCGCGCCTTGCCCGAGGCTCGAGCGCTGGAGATTGTCGAAGCCCTCGCGAGCGGGGCCGGAGCCGGCCAGCGACTCGGCGCTGGCGCTGCCGAGCTGCATGCTCAACGACGGGATGGCGAGCGCCAGCAGCAGTGCCACGGACACTCCCGCGGCGATCCAGCGATGACGCACGATCCATTCCGCCCAGCCGAACCAGCGCCCGTGCATGGTGGCCGCCCGCGTGGCGTGCTTGGAGCGGTCCAGCCGCGGGCCGATCGTGGCCAGGAGGACCGGCAGCAGCGTGAGCGCCACGGCCACGCTCACCAGCGGGATGAGCAGGCCGCCGTAGCCGATGGAGCGCAGCGTGGGCACCGGCAGCGCGACCATGGCGAGCAGGCCGATGGCCACCGTGGTGCCGCTGAACACCACCGCCTTGCCCGCCGTGCGCATGGACACGCGCACCGCGTCGACGTTCTCGCGGCCGTTCCCGCGCTCCTCGCGCCAGCGCATGACCACGAGCAGCGCGTAGTCGATGGCCACGCCGAGCCCGATCAGGGCGAGCAGGAACTGAACGATGATCGAGACGTCGGTGATGCTCGCGATGGGCCACAGGAGCAGGAAGGTGGTGGGGATCGAGAAGATCGCCATGAGCAGCGGGAGCAGGGCGAGGCGGATACCGAACAGCAGCGTGAGGATCACGAGCGCGCCGGTGCCGCCGATCAGGACCTCGAGGAGCAGCGCCGGGCCCTCGTCCTCCTCCGCCCCGCCCTGGAGGGCGAAGAAGCCCGTGACCTGCACCGGCGCGCCAGCGACGCTGACGCCCTCGACCGCCTCCTCGACCGCCGCCTCCTCCTCCGGGATCTCGAAGCCGCCGCTGAACTCCGGATAGACCAGCCCGAACGTCGTGCGGCCGTCCTCGGACACGAACGCGCGGTCGCCGGTGGAGGCATACGAGGCCACGCGGGCGTCTGGCACCGCGCGCTGGATGCGGTCGAAGGCACTGGCGAGCTCGGCGCGAGCCTCCGGCGAGTCCACGGTGGTGCCCTCGGGCAGCGTGACCACCGGGACGATGGGCGGCATCTGCCCGCCGGTGCCGTAGTCCTCGAGGATCTGCTGGTTGGTCTCGAACCCCTCGCCGGTGGAGCTGAAGCTCTCCGACAGCGAGTCGGTGGCGGGCCCCATGGCGGCGATGGCGGCGAGCAGGACCGCCACCCAGCCGATTACGACCTTGCGGCGATGTCGGAGGACGACCTCCGTCAGGCGCTCCATTCCCTACCTCCGGGTATGATCTTTACACTCAGTGGAAGTTTCTACTCCGGGTATATAGCAAATGGATCCCACCCATGAGCTGTCGCTGCGCGAGCGCAAGAAGGAGCGCACGCGCAAGGCCATCTCCGACGCCGCCACCGAGCTGTTCGCGCAGCGCGGCTTCGACACCGTGACGATCGACGAGGTGGCCGCCGCTGCAGAGGTGTCCAAGAAGACGGTCTTCAACTACTTCGGCTGCAAGGAGGATCTCTTCTTCGACGAGGCCGAGGAGGCGAAGGCCCGGCTGCTCACGGCGGTGCGCGGGCGCGAGCCGGGGGAGTCGGTGCTGGCCGCCGTCCGCCGGGTGGCGCTCGCGAGCATCGGCCGGATGTGCTCGGGCGAGCAGCCGTGGATCGAGACGATGGGACGGCTGGTGGACGCCAGCCCCGCTCTCCGGGCACGGCAAGGCGAGATCTTCGACGAGTTCGCGCACATCCTGGCGGAGGTCATCCGCGAGGAGATCGGCGCCGGCGAGGACGACGTCCGGCCCTACGTGGCCGGCCAGGCGATCCTCGCCGTGCAGCGATCGGTGCTGGAGAGCGCGCGCGGCCGCGTGGTCCGCGGCGAGCGCGGGAAAAGGCTGGCCACCGCGCTGCAGTCGGAGGCCGAGCGCGGCTACGAGCTACTCGACGCCGGGATGGCCGCGCTTACCCCTCGTTAGCATCTCCGCACCCATGGCACTCGCAATCGAGACTCGCGCGCTCCAGCGACGCTATTCCGGCGACGTGCTCGCGGTCGCCGGCGTGGACCTCGCCGTGGAGACGGGGGAGATCTACGCCTTCCTAGGCCCCAACGGCGCGGGCAAGACCACGACGGTGCGGATGCTCACCACACTGCTGCGGCCCACCGGCGGCAGCGCGTCGGTGGCCGGACACGACGTGGTGTCCGACGCCGCCGCCGTGCGCCGCGCCATCGGCGTGGCTCTCCAGGAGGCCGCCCTCGACCCGCTCATGACCGGCCGCGAGCTCATGCGGCTCCAGGCCACGCTCCACGGCATACGCGGAGCCGAGGCCGTGCGCCGCGCCGACGACCTGCTGGAGCGGGTCGGGCTCGTGCAGGCGGCCGATCGCCGCGTGGGCACGTACTCGGGCGGCATGCGCCGCCGGCTCGACCTCGGGGCGGCGCTCGTGCACGAGCCCAGCGTGCTCTTCCTGGACGAGCCCACCACGGGCCTCGACCCGGTCAGCCGGAAGTCGATCTGGGACGAGGTCCGCCGCCTCAACCACGAGGGCGCCACGATCTTCCTCACCACCCAGTACCTCGAGGAGGCCGACCAGCTGGCCGGTCGCGTGGGGATCATCGACGAGGGGCGGATGGCGGCCGAGGGCACCCCTGCGTCGCTCAAGGCCGAGGTGGGCCGGCCGCACCTCGAGCTGTCGGTGGCGGGCGAGGGCGAGGGGCGCGCCCGCGAGGTCATGGAGCGCTTCGGCGAGCTGCTGCCAGGCCGCGACGGGCTGCTGATGGTGACGCTGGAGGGCGGCGCGAGCGGCGTGGCGCCGATCGTGCGGGCGCTCGACGACGCGGGGCTGGTGGTGGAGCACCTCGACGTGGTGCGCCCCACGCTCGACGACGTCTTCGTGGAGAAGACCGGGCGCCACCTCGAGGGCGCTGACGCCACATGATCGCCGCGCACGCCCGGGTGGTGGCGGGACTGGGGCGCCGGTCGGTGGTGAGCGCCTTCCGCAGACCGCAGTTCCTGGCGCCGATCATCATCTTCCCCTCGCTGTTCCTCGCCGTGAACACCGGCGGCGCAGGACGCGCCACCGAGATTCCGGGCTTTCCGGAGGTGGCCGGCTTCCTCGACTTCGAGCTGGCGGGCGCGATGCTGCAGTCCACGATGCTCGCGGGGATCTCCGGCGGCATCGCGCTGGCCATCGACATCGAGATGGGCTTCATCGACCGGCTGCTGGCCGCGCCGATCGCGCGCTGGACGATGGTGGCCGGCAGGCTCATGGCCACCTTCGTGCTGGGCTTCGTCGCGGCCGTGTGGTTCCTCGTCATCGGGCTCATGTTCGGCGCCGAGATCCAGGGCGGCGCGCTCGGCGTGCTGCTCGTGCTGTTGATGGTGCCGGCGTCGGCGGCGGCGTTCGGCGGGCTGGCGGCGGCCCTGGCCCTCTACACCGGGCGGGCCAGCGTCGTCCAGAGCATCTTCCCGCTGGTCTTCGTGATCATCTTCCTGTCGTCGGCGTTCTTCCCGCGCGAGCTGCTGCTGGAGCCGGCTTCGAGCATCGCCGACTGGAACCCGCTCAGCTTCATCGCAGAGGGGCTGCGCGACCCGATCGTCTCCGGCGTATCGGGGGGGCCGCTCGTCAAGGCGCTGGGCAGCATCGCCATCGTGGGGATGCTCGGCGTGGGGCTGAGCGCCGCGGCCCTGCGGGCAAGGTTGAGGGCGGCGTGAGCGCGCGGTCGAGCATGGCCACGCTCTGGGCGCTCATGCGGCGGGCGGTCAACGAGGTGGTACGGGTGCCGGGGGCCGCCATCCCCGCGATCCTCGCGCCGGCGATCTTCATGCTCGGGATCACGGCGGTCTTCGGGAAGCTCACCGTCCTCCCCGGCTTCACGAGCGAGAGCTACATGACGTTCATCATCGCCATCAGCCTTCTGCAGGGAGCGGGCTTCACCGGGGCGGCCACGGGGGTCAACCTCGCCCGTGACATCGAGCAGGGCTGGTTCGACCGCCTGCTGGCCTCCCCCGCTCCGCGCTGGGTGCTGCTGCTGGGCACGGTGCTCTCGGCCAGCATGCGCTCGCTCATGCCGATGACCGTCCTGCTCGTGGTGGGCTTCGCGCTCGGCGTGGACTTCCCCGGCTTCGACGGCCTGGCGCTCGCGATCCTGCTCGTGGCGCTGTTCAGCGCCGTGATCGCCTTCTACGCCATCGCGCTGGCGCTGCGCTTCCGCACGCAGCAGGCGGCGCCGCTCATGCAGGCCGGCACGTTCATGGCGGTCCTGTTCACCACCTCCTACGCGCCGCTGGACCTGCTCGAGGGCTGGCTGCACGACGTGGCCGAGGTCAACCCCGTCACGAAGGTCGTCGAGGCCGTGCGCCAGGGCTTCGTGGCCGACGTGACCTGGGCCGACACCTGGCCGGGCCTGGTGGCCCTCGCCGGGCTGGGCGTGGTGCTCGGGGCGCTGGCGCTGCGGGGGATGGCGAGGACGGCCGAGCGCGGCTAACGGGCCGCCACGACGCACCGATCGTCCCGCACTGCGCGCCATGGGGGTGCTCCGGGACGTTCGGCGCTGCGGGCGGGCGCGTCAGGCCGGGGCGGGCTCCACCGCCGGCATCGCGGAGCGCCGCACCAGCACCGCCTCGGCGCCGCGGGCCGGCACCTGCGTCACGTGCCGCGGGCGGATGGCCTCGGGCTCGGGCCGGGCGGGACGCAGCTCTGCGCGCTCGAGCACCGTGCGCAGCACCGTGCGCATTTCGAAGCTCGCGAACGCCGCGCCCAGGCAGCGCCGGCGCCCACCGCCGAACGGGATCCAGGTATTGGGCGCGGGCGAGCCGTCGAGGAAGCGCTCGGGACGGAAGGCCTGCGGGTCCGGATGGTGGCGCGGATCGGACTGGACGAGCGAGATCGCGGGCAGGACGTTGGCGCCGGCGGGGAGCACGTGCCCGGCGACCTCGGTGTCGCGCGTGAGCTTGCGCACCACGTCGCTGATCACCGGGCGCACCCGCAGCGTCTCCTGTACGACGGCATCGAGGTACTCGTCGTCGAGCTCGCGTGCTCGGGCGAGGGCGGCCGGGGTGCGCAGCAGCCGCTCGAACACCCACGCGAGGCCGGTCGTGGTGGTCTCGTGGCCGGCCACCAGCAGCGTGATGACCTCGTCGCGCAGCTCAGCGTCGCTCATCGCCCCGCCGTCCTCGTCGCGCGCGGCCACCAGCATCGACAGCACGTCCTCGCGCTCGCCGAGGCGCGGGTCCGCCCGCCGGTCGGCGATCTCGTCGAACAGCAGGGCGTCGATCCGCCGCTGGAGAGCCCGGTAGCGCCGCCACGGGCCCACCCGCTCGAGCTCGGGGCGCAGGATCATGAGCTGGATGAGCGGGCTGATCGCGGACAGCCGCGGAAGCAGCCGCCGCAGCTCGTCGCGGCGCGCGCCCTCCACGCCGATGACGACACTCAAGATGACCTCGAGCGTGATGGCGCGCAGGCGCGGATGCAGCCGGAACGGGCTGCCCACGGGCCAGCGCTCGACCTCTGCGGCCGCGACGTCAGCCATCGTCTGGCCGTAGCGGCGCACGTTCTCGCCGTGGAACGGCGGCAGCATGAGCTTGCGCTGGCGCAGGTGGCGCTCCTCGTCGAGCACCAGCACCGAGGCGGGGCCGAGGATCTCGGACAGGACGGCGTTGCCCTCACCCGCGTGGAAGACGGCGGGGTCGCCGGCGAAGACCGCCTTGATCTCCTCGGGGTCGGCCACGTAGACACACGCGCCCAGCGGCGGGATCCAGACCGTGAACACGTCGCCGTAGCGGCGCCGGCACCAGTCCAGGGTGGGCAGGGTGCGGTGCCAGAGCAGGAGGCCCTGCACGAGCTTGGGGAACGGCGGTCCGGGCGGGAGCGCCATGGCTCCGCACTATACGGCGGCCAGCGTGGCGCTCAGGGCGTGAACTTCACCGTCATCACGTCGCCGTCGCGCATCGCGTAGTCGCGGCCCTCCAGGCGCAGCGTGCCGCGCTCGCGCGCCCCGGCGTAGCCGCCGGCGTCCACGAGCTCGTCCCAGGCCACCACCTCGGCGCGGACGAACCCCTTCTGGATGTCGGTGTGGACCTTCCCGGCGGCGCCCCACGCGCTGGTGCCGCGCTCGATCGCATGCGCCCGAGCCTCCTTGGCCTCACCCGCGGTGAAGAACGAGATCAGGTCGAGCAGCTCGAATGCCCCGCGGATCACGCGGTCGAGGCCGGACTCCCCGGCGCCCAGCTCCGCGCGCATGACCTCCGCCTCCTCGTCGTCGAGCTCGGACAGCTCCGCCTCGATGCGCGCGCTGATGGCCACCGCGCCGGCGTCGGCGGAAGCGGCCCGCCCGGCGATCGCCGGCGGCACGTCGAGCCCGTCCCCCTCGCCGACGTTGGCCACGTACAGCACCGGCTTGGAGGTGAGCGGCTGGAGGTTGCGCAGCGCGTCCGGGGCGTCGGCCGGCAGCGGCACGGTGCGCGCCGGGCGGCCCTCTCCCAGCGCGGCCACCAGCTCGCGCAGCCAGGCCTCCTCGGCCATGAGCGCCCTGTCGAGCGAGCGGGCCTGGCGGATGACCCGCTCGAGCCGCCGCTCGGCCTGCTCGAGGTCGGAGTAGATCAGCTCGGTCTCGATGGTCTCGGCGTCCGCCCCCGGGTCCACGCGGCCCTCGGGGTGCACGACCTGAGCGTCCTCGTGGGCGCGGACCACGTGGAGGATGGCGTCGGTCTCGCGGATGTTGGCGAGGAACTGGTTGCCCAAGCCCTCCCCTTCGTGGGCCCCGCGCACGAGCCCGGCGATGTCGTGGAAGGCGATCGTCTCGTACACGACCGGCGTGGAGCCCAGCGTGGCCGCCACGCGGTCCAGGCGCTCGTCCGGCACACCCACGATGGCCATGTTGGGTTCGAGCGTGGTGAACGGGTAGTTGGCGGCCTCTGCCCCAGCGCGCGTGAGCGCGTTGAAGAGCGAGGACTTGCCGGCGTTGGGCAGCCCGACGATGCCGACCTTCACGCGATCCTCTCTTCCGTCACCCGCGCCAGCTCGGCCACCGCCATGCCGAGTGCGGCACCCGCCAGCGAGTCGGACGGGTAGTGCACCCCCACGTAGGGCCGCGACAGCGCCATGGCGGCCGCCGCGCCGTAGAGCGGAAGCGCCGGCAGCCGCTCGCTGAGCGCCCTCGCCCCCGCGAACGAGGTGGACGCGTGGGCGCTGGGGTAGGAGAGACCCGTGACCGTGGGAGACAGGGCGGGCAGGTCCTCCAGCAGCGGCCGCGCGCGCCGGATGAGCACCTTCACGACGATGTTGAGCGCGTACGTGAGCACCACCACGACCGCTGCCCGCCCATACGCGTGCCGGCCGCGCGGGTCGCGCAGCGCCGCGATCCCCGCGATGGCGAGCCACAAGGCCCCGTGCTCGCCCAGGCGCGTGAAGGTCAGGACGGCGCGCTCGAGCGGCGGCTGATGGAGGCGGGTACGCAGGACTCGCAGCAGCGCCGTGTCAAGGGTGGCGAGCACGGCGGGCGGCGCCGCTCAGAAGCCGACCTTGTGGTCCTCGGTGTCCAGCCGGATGTAGAGGACCTGGGAGAGGTCGATCGAGACCTCGGAGTCCTGCGTCTTCACCTCGTGCCAGCGGCTCGACCGGTCGTCGTCGAGCGCCTTTCGCAGGCTCTTGTACTCGTCACCGGTGATCCGCAGGGCGAGCACCTGCCCGCCCTGGAAGCCGATGTCCACGCGCGTCGCGGCGTTCTCCAATTCAGTGCTCCTCCGCCGGCTCCACGAGCTCGGTGAGCACGCCGCCGGTGGTCGTCGGGTGCAGGAATGCGACGCGGCTGTCGCGGATGCCGCGGCGGGGCGTCTCGTCGATGAGGCGCAGGCCCGCCGCGCGGACCGCCTCCAGCGCCGCGTCGATGTCGTCGGTCGTGTAGGCGACGTGGTGCATGCCGGGCCCGTTCCTCTGAAGGAACTTGCCGACACCCGTGTCGGGCGAGAGCGGCCTCAGCAGCTCCACGTGGCCGTCGCCCACCTCGAGCAGCACGGCCTCGACGCCCTGCTCCTCCACCGTCTCGCGGTGCTCGACGGTCATCTCGAAGCCCTTGCCGTAGAGCTCGATGGCCGCGTCGAGGTCCTCGACGGCGACGCCGATGTGGTCGATTCGCCCGAACACGCGGCGGGAGTCTAGACGGCCCGTCGCGTGGTGGAGAGCGCGGTCCCGACACCCAGCGCGACGAACACGCTGCCCGAGCCCCAGCGCTGCACGCGGCGGCGCACGCCGTCCCTCAGGCGGGGGCCGAGCGTGCCGGCGGCCAGGCCCCAGGCGGAGTCGCTCACGAACCCGATCGCGACGAACACCGCGCCGAGCACGAGGATCTGCGCGTGCACCGGCCCGGCCGCCGGATCCACGAACTGCGGCAGGAAGGCGAGGAAGAAGAGCGCAGTCTTGGGGTTGAGCGCGTTCACCAGCACGCCCTGCCAGAACACGCGGCGCAACGGCGCCGGCTCGGGCTTCTCGGGGGCCACGCGCGCGGCGCGGCCGCGCAGCTCCCGCAGGCCGAGCATGATCAGGTAGGCAGCGCCCGCGTACTTCAGGACGGTGAAGGCGGTGGCGGAGGACACGATCAGCGCGGACAGCCCGAGGGCCGCCGCGGCCACGTGCACGAGCCCGCCGGCCTCGATGCCCAGCGCGGAGACCAAGCCGGCGCGGCGCCCCTGGTCGATCCCGCGGGTGACGACGTAGATCACCGCCGGGCCCGGGACCACGATGAGCGCGAGCGCGGCGAGCGAGAAGACGGCGAGGGTGGTGGGCTCGGGCACGCCCGCCCGATGCTACCCCTCGCTGGCGGCGATCCGTGGGAGCGAGCGCTGCTTCTGGCCCACGATGCTCTCGATGTCCGCGCGGGAGAGGACCTCGTTGGTGAGCAGCGTCTCCGCCAGGCGGTCGAGCAGCGCCCGGTTCTCGGTGACGATGGCGACGGCGCGGCGGTAGGCGAGGTCGGTGATGTGCTGCTGCTCCTCGTCGATGAGGCGCCGGGTGGCATCGGACATCGAGAAGTCGTCTGCGGGCATCCGGCGGGACCCGATCCCGGTGCCCATCCCGTACTCGACCACCATCGAGCGGCTGATGTCGTGGATGCGCTTGAGGTCGTCGGAGGCGCCCGTGGTGATGGCCCCGAAGACGATCTGCTCGGCCACGCGGCCGCCCAGCAGCACGCAGAGGTAGTCCGACAGCTCCTCCTTGGTCTTGAGGTAGCGGTCCTCCTGCGGCAGGTTGAGCGTGTAGCCGAGGGCGCGGCCGCGGGGCACGATCGAGATCTTGTGGACCTTGTCCACGCTCGGCAGCAGCTCCGAGCAGAGGGCGTGCCCGGCCTCGTGGAAGGCCACCACGCGCTTCTCGTGGTCGGTCATCACGCGGCGCGACTGCATGCCCGCCACCACGCGCTCGAGCGCCGCCTCGAAGTCCTCCATCTCGATCACGCCGCGCTCGCGGCGGCCGGCGAAGATCGCCGCCTCGTTGCAGATGTTGGCGAGGTCGGCGCCCGTCAGGCCGCTGGTCTGGCGCGCCACCAGCTCGACGTCCACGCCGCGCAGCGGCTTGTTCCGGGAGTGCACGCGCAGGATCTCCTGGCGACCCTTGAGGTCGGGCGGGGAGACGAAGATCTGGCGGTCGAAGCGGCCGGGGCGCAGCAGCGCCGGGTCGAGCTTGTCGAGCAGGTTGGAGGCGCCGATCACCACGAGGTCGTCGCGCTCCTCGAAGCCGTCGAGCTCCACGAGCAGCTGGTTGAGCGTCTGGTCCTTCTCCCCCGAGAACTGGTTCCCGCGGGTGGCTCCGACGGCGTCGAGCTCGTCGATGAAGACGATCGCCGGCGACTGCTTGCGCGCCTCCTTGAACAGCCGCCGGATGCGCGCGGCTCCCAGCCCGGCGAACATCTCCACGAACGACGACGCCGACTGGGCGAAGAACTTGGCGTTGGCCTCGTTGGCCACCGCCTTGGCCAGCAGCGTCTTGCCCGTGCCCGGGGGACCATGCAGCAGGATGCCCTTGGGCACGCGCGCGCCCAGCTTCTTGAAGCGCTTGGGGTCGCGGAAGAACTCCACCACCTCGCGCAGCTCCGCCTTGGCCTCGTCGGCGCCGGCCACGTCGTCCCAGCGCACCGAGCCCGAGGACTCCGGCTTGATCTCCTGCGGCTTGGTGCGCGGGACGCGCGCGAGCATGAACACGACCAGGATCACGATCGTGAACATGAAGATCACCGGCAGCCAGGTGAGGATCCAGGTCTCGATGCCCTGCCAGGAGAAGGCGAGGAGGGTCTCCATCCCTTCCTTCATCGGCGGCCGGGGGCCGCGGGTTTAGCAGCGCGCCAGGTGAGATCAGGTACTGCTGCCGGCGCCCTCGGCACGCAGGATCTCCGCGAGCGCGGCCTGGCCGACCTCGAGCTGCTCACCGGTGGGCTCACGCGTGCCGAGCGCGCGCTGCAGCTCGTAGCCGGGGCGCCGCAGCGCCTTGGCCAGCGCGGTGCCGGCGTGGCGCTCCGACCAGGCGAACACCTCCACCGCCACGGCGACGCTGCCCAGCGCCACGGCGGCGTCGGCGGTGGGCCCGCGCAAACCCGCGCGGCGCATCGCCAGGTTGCCGGCCACGGTGGAGGCCATGAGCGGCGCCACCAGGTTCGAGCCGCAGCGGTCGTGCTCCTTGGCGGCGTCCACCGCCTCGCCGTCCTGCTCGTAGGCCGCGATTGCCTTGTGCTCCACCCCGTGGTAGGAGGCCAGGTCGCCGCCGCGCAGGGCCAGCAGGGCGGGCGCCAGCCCGAGCGCGGCCATGGCCACCTCGCGCCCGGCGCTCGCGGGGCCGGTGCGGCGCAGCGCATGCCCCGCCAGCGTGGCGCCCGCCATGGCACCGAGCGTGCGGCGGTCCTGCATGGGCAGGCGCGCCTCGGGCAGCGCCGCCTTCACCAGCGGGATGACGGCGAACGCCTCGGCCAGGCGCGCCACACCGCGCACGCCTGGGACGCGCCCGGCCAGCCCCACCGCGAAGCGCGGCTTGCGCCCGGAGGCCGTCTTCACCGAGCCGTCGGCCGCGCGCACCGCGGCCGCCCAGTGCGTGGGCCCGTGCACGAGCAGGCCGTTACGCAGGGCCATGCCGCCCAGCCGGAGCTTGCTCATCCCAGCACCTTGGGCGGCAGCTCGGCGAAGAAGCGCGCGGCCATTCCGAGGTCCTCCACGGGCACGCGCTCGTCCGCCGCGTGCATGAGCGCGCTGGAGTCGCAGAGGTCCATGACGCGCTGGGCGAAGAACCCGTATGCCACGCAGTCGGGGAACGCCTCGCGGAACGCGCGCGAGTCGGTGAAGCCGGGCAGCACGGTGGGGGCCACCACCGCGCCCGGGTCCTCGCGCTCCACGAAGTCGCGGATGTGGTCCATGAGCGGCGTGTCGATGGGCGAGCGGCTGCCGGGCGTGCGCTCGTCGAAGCGCAGCACGTAGCCGTCCGTGCCGAGCACGGCCTGGACCCGCTCGCGGACCTCGTCCTCCCCCAGGCCGGGCGGGACCCGACAGTCCACCTTTATCTCGGCGCGGCTGGGGATCACGTTGATCTTCTCCGACGCGCTGGTCATCGTCGGGGTGACGGTGACGCCCAGCGTCGGCTCCACCAGCACGGCCAGGCGCGGGTCGCGCGCCTCGATGGCGCCGAACGCGGCGTCCACGTCGCCGTCTTCCAGCACGCCGAGCGCGGTGAGGAAGGCCTCGGGCTCGGGCGTGAGCTCGAACGCCGGGCGGCGATCCGCCATCGCCTGGAGAAACGGGGCGAGCTTGGTGAGCGCGTTGTCGCCGATGCGCGGGAAGGAGGCGTGGCCCGCGCGCCCCTCGGTGGCGACCGTGAAGCGGAAGACCCCCTTCTCCGCCACCCCGACGCTGTACACGCGGCGCCCGTCGAAGTCGAGCGGCCCCCCGCCGCCCTCGTTCACCACCAGGTCCGCACGCACCTTGTCGGGGTGCTGCGCGCAGAGCCAGCTCGCGCCCTGGGAGCCGCCGGCCTCCTCGTCCACCGTGACGACCAGCATCAGCTCCCCGGACGCGGGCCGCCAGCCCTCCTCCGCGAGCGCGCAGGCGGCCGACACCTCCGCGGCCACCTGGCCCTTCATGTCGAGCGCGCCGCGCCCCCACACGCAGCCGTCGCGCAGCTCGCCCGACCACGGGTCCACGGTCCACTCCTCCGGGTTGGCGAGCACGGTGTCGACGTGGCCGAGGTAGGCGAGGCGGGGGCCGTCGCTCGCGCCGCGCAGCCGGGCCACGAGATTGGGGCGCCCAGGCACCGCGGCGAGCAGCTCGCACTCGAAGCCGGCGGCGGTGAGGACGCCTGCGAGATGCTGCTGCGCGACCTGCTCGTCACCCGGCGGATTGACCGTGTTGAAGCGGATGAGCTGCTGCAGCAGCTCGGTGGTCCGGCGTTCGAGCAGCTCGGGCTCGGGCATCGAGGCGAGAATAGCCTCCGGCGTCATTCCGGCGGCCAGAGCCGCTTCAGATGCCCCTCGTACAACATGCTTCCGCCCGAGGCTGCGGTCGATGAAGAACTCAGGCGGTGACTGCTCGCGGCGCGACACGGATCACGTCTTCGACCTGCTCTTCGGGTACGCCGAAGTCGTCACTCCCGCCGACGGCGCCCCCTCATCCGGGCGGAAGCACAGCCATCCAGCAGACCACGCCGAGATCGTCGATCCCGATCTTCTCGGGCAACGGCGGGGGCTCGACGGGCTGCAGCCCGAACTCGCCGACCACACTCACGATCTCGGCCGCTGCCTCGTCCGCGCTCAGGTCCCCCGCCAGCACACGCTCCTGGAAGCCGCCCAACGCCCGGCGAACCGCCGAGCTGCGCTCGACCGACAGCCCTTCGTCGGCGAGGTCCGCGCCCGGCGGGAGCGCCACCGCGGGGTCGCGCAGGACATCGAGCGCCCAGCGCTGCTTCGGGCCGATCTGCTCCTGCGTCGCCCTGAGGTCGGCGCGCTCGTTGTGGGCCTCGACGATTCTCAGGCCCCCGCGGGCTTCGAGACCGCACCACTTCGTGGCGGATGCGGCAGCAGCTCAGGTGGCGCGGAGCGAATAGAGCGAGACGTGTGGGCGGCGTATGTCAAGCCGATCGAGCAGCGCCCGCAAATCCGCCTCGCACTCCGGATCGGGCATCAGGTCGAGCGGGCACAGCTCGCCGCCCTTCGGCATCCGCTCCCGCGAGAGGGCGGGGAGCCGCGCCTCCAGATCCCCGGAAGTCAGGTCCTCCGCTACGACGACCGCGCCGATCCACGTGACGCCGCCGGGGCCGGCGGCCCGCAGCGTTCCGTCCTCTGCCCGCTCGACCTCCCACCCGAAGCCGCGGTACTGGGACTCGAGCAGTTCGAGCAGGTCGGCACGTGTGTCGCTCACGGTGAGACAGGATGACCGAGGTGGCGGGCGAACCGGGGACGGCGTTCCGCCGCTGCCAGAATCAACCCGTGGAGCAGCTCTTCGACAGCGGCGACGACCCCCAGGGCCAGACGCGGGTGCCCGCCGGCGACCAGCCGCTGGCGGCACGGATGCGGCCGCGAACCCTCGAGGAGTTCGCCGGACAGGAGCACCTGCTCGCGCCCGGATCCGCGCTGCGCGCCGCGCTCGAGGAGGGACGGCCGCACTCGATGGTCCTCTACGGACCGCCCGGCACGGGCAAGACCACGCTCGCCCGGCTGTTGGCCGTCACCGCGAGCGCCGCCTTCGAGGAGCTGTCGGCGGTCAACGCGGGCCGGGCCGAGGTGCGCGAGGTGATCGAGCGGGCCACGCATCGCCGGCAGACCAGCGGAACACCGACGATCCTGTTCCTCGACGAGATCCACCGCTTCAACAAGGCCCAGCAGGACACGCTGCTGCCGGCGGTGGAGGAGGGCCTCCTCACGCTCGTGGGCGCCACCACCGAGAACCCCTACTTCGAGGTCATCTCGGCGCTGCTCTCGCGCACGCGCGTGTACGAGCTGCACGCGCTCGAGGACCCCCACGTGCTGGCGCTGCTGCGCCGCGCTCTCGGCGGCGAGCGCGGCATCCCGGACCCGCCGCGGGTGGACGACGACGCGCTCGAGTTCCTGGCCGCGCGCGCCGGCGGCGACGCCCGCACGGCGCTCGCGGCGCTCGAGCTGGCCGCCGAGACCGCCGGCGAGGAGGGCGTGACGGTCGCCGTGGCCGAGGACGCGTTGCAGCGGCGAGCGGTGCTCTACGACAAGGGCGGCGACCGCCACTACGACACGATCTCGGCCTGGATCAAGGCCACGCGGGGGTCGGACCCCGACGCGTCGCTGCTCTACCTGGCCGAGATGCTCGAGGGCGGCGAGGACGCGCGCTTCATCGCCCGGCGGATGGTGATCCTGGCCAGCGAGGACGTGGGCAACGCCGACCCGCAGGCGCTGGTGGTGGCCATCGCCGCGGCACATGCCGTGGAGCACGTGGGCATGCCCGAATGCGCGCTCAACCTCGCCCAGGCCGCCGTCTACCTCTCGCTGGCGCCCAAGTCGAACGCGTCGACGAAGGCCATCGGCGCCGCGACCCGCTGGGTGCGCGAGCACGGCGCGCCGGTGCCTCCGCCCCACCTCCAGGACGCCCACTACGGCGGCGCGAAGAAGCTCGGCCGCGGGGAGGGCTACGACTACCCGCACGACCGCCCCGGGGGCGTCTCGCCGCAGGAGCTGATGCCGCCCGAGGCCCAGGGCGAGCGCTTCCTGGAGCTGTCCGAGCACGGCTTCGAGCGCGAGCTGCTGGAGCGCTTCGAGCGGATCCGGAAGGCGCGCGGGCGCTAGCCGGGCGGCTTTCACAGCACCTTTACGAGCCGTTCAAGGCGCTCGATACCCTGGGTTGCGGTGACTCGCGATCCCGGAATCCTGTTGGCTGCCACCCATGCGCTCCCCAGCGGGGAGCGGGTGCGGCTGCGCCTGACGCGTCCCAGCGACTTGAGCCTGGTGGAGGGCTTCCTGGGCGGCCTCTCGCCCGCCACGCGGCACCTGCGCTTCTTCACCGCGGCCCCCGGCGTGCCCTCGCAGCTCGTGCGCCACTTCACCTTCTACGACCCGCGCGAGCGCATCGTGATCGCCGCCACGCTGCTCGCGGACGGCTACCCGAGGATCGTGGGCCTCGGCGACGTCGCCGTGCTCGAGACGGGGCTCGCCGAGCTTGGCCTCGTGGTGGACGACGACCGCCAGGGCCAGGGCATCGGCTCGCTGGTCTGCGAGGCGCTGGCGTGGCTCGCCGCCCAGCGGGGGTCCACCCACGTGAAGGCGCAGATGCTCGAGCACAACGACGCCATGGCCCGGCTCATGGAGCGGCTGGGCACCACCGTGCGCACCGTGGAGGATGGCCACCCGGTCGTCTACGCGCGGCTGGACGGGCTGCGGGCGCGCGCGGCGTAAGCTGCGCCACATGGCCACCGAGACGGCAGCCGGCCAACTCGAGTCCTTCAACCCCGCCACCGGCGAGCGCGTGGGGGCGGTCCCGACCATCTCCCCGGAGCAGGTGCAGGGCGTCGTGGACGACGTTGCCAGCGTGCAGCCGTTCTGGGCGCAGCTGCCGGTGGCCGAGCGCGGCCGCTACATGCGCCGGGCCGCGCAGGTGATCATCGACCAGCTCGACGACCTCGCCGAGCTGCTCACGCGCGAGCAGGGCAAGCCGCGCGCCGAGTCGTACGTGATGGAGCTGATCCCCACGATCGACTCGCTCCACTGGATCGCCGACAACGGGCCCGACATCATCGGCGACGAGCGAATCCGCACGCCCCAGCTCTTCTTTCGCGGCAAGCGCTCGCTGTTCGCCTACGAGCCGCTCGGCGTCGTGGGCGTCATCTCACCGTGGAACTACCCATGGTCGATCCCCTTCGGCGAGGTGGCCACCGCGCTCATGTGCGGCAACGGCGTGGTGCTCAAGCCCGCTTCGCTGACGCCGCTGCTCGGCGAGCGCATCCAGGGAGTGTTCGAGCGCGCGGGAGTGCCCGAGGGGCTCGTGCGCACCGTGCACGGCGGCGGCGCCGTGGGCCAGGCGCTCGTGGAGTCCAGCGCGGCCAAGATCTTCTTCACGGGCTCCGTGGAGGTCGGGCGCGGCGTGGGCGTGTCCTGCGCGGAGCGGATGAAGGGGTCGGTGCTCGAGCTGGGCGGCAAGGACCCCGCGCTGGTGCTGGCCGACGCCAACCTGCCCAACGCCATCTCGGGCTGCCTCTGGGGCGGCTTCGCCAACGCCGGCCAGACCTGCTCCGGGATCGAGCGCGTGTACGTGGCGCGCGAGGTGGCCGACCGTTTCGTCGAGGGAGTCGTGGCCGGCGCCCGAGCCCTGCGCGTGGGCGACCCGCGCTCGTGGGACACCGAGGTCGGGCCAATGGTCTCGCGCGAGCAGTTCGACGCGGTCCGCGAGCTCGTTGACGACGCGGTGGCGAGCGGCGCCACGCTGCACTGCGGCGGGCCGGTGGAGGCCGCCGGGCTGGACGGCGCCTTCTTCGCCCCCGCCGTGCTCACGAACGTCACCCACGAGATGCGGATCATGCGCGAGGAGATCTTCGGACCCGTCGTGCCGATCGTGACCGTCGAGTCCGAGGAGGAGGCCATCCGGCTGGCCAACGACTCCGAGTTCGGCCTGGGCGCGTCGGTGTGGACGATGGACCGCCACAAGGGCGACCGCGTGGCGCGGCGGCTGGAGTCGGGGATGGTGTGGCTGAACGACCACATGTACACCCACGGCGCCTGCCAGTGCTCGTGGGGAGGGGTCAAGAACTCCGGGCTCGGCCGCGTGCACTCCAAGTTCGGCTTCTACGGGTGCGTGAACATCAAGCTCATCGCGCGCGAGCCCTCGCGCACGCGCAACTTCTGGTGGCACCCCTACGGGGAGGCGCTGGGGCGCGCGCTGCAGTCGTCGGCCCCGCTGCTCTACGGGCGCGACGAGGACAAGCTCCGCGCACTGCGTCGCGGCGCGCTGCCGGCGGCCAAGGTGGGTCGCAAGGTGCTCCGCGACGCGCTCAGGCGATAGGCGCGGGACGGAGCACCGCGTGCTGTCCTGCTTTGGGCCGTGCGGGGCAACCCAGGGCAGGACGGCACACAGGACGATGAGCTACGAGGAGCAAGGCGCCGGGTATGCCGCGGTGAGGCGCCCCGACCCGCGGATCGCGGACGCCGTTCGCGCCGCGCTCGGGGATGTGCGCTCGGTCGTGAACGTGGGCGCGGGCACGGGCTCGTACGAGCCGCACGACCTCGATGTGATCCCCGTGGAGCCCTCGGCGGTCATGCGCGCGCAGCGGCCGCCCGACACGCCGCCCGCCATAGACGGCAAAGCGGAGGCGCTGCCGCTGCCGGATGGCGCGGCCGACGCCGCGCTCGCAGTGCTCACCGTGCATCACTGGGAGGAGCCGGCCGCCGGCCTGGCCGAGCTCCTGCGGGTGGCGCGCCGCCGGGTGGTGGTGCTCACCTGGGATCCCGCCTTTGCCGGTGATCTGTGGCTCGTGCGCGACTACCTGCCGGAGGCGGCGGAGCTCGACCGGGCGCGCTTCCAGCCGCTGGACGATGTGGCCACCGCGCTCGGCGGCGCGCGCGTGGAGCCCGTGCCCATCCCCCACGACTGCGCCGACGGCTTCCTGGGCGCCTACTGGCGGCGGCCCGAGCGCTACCTCGACCCCGGCGTGCGACCCGGCATCTCCACCTTCCATTCGTTGCCGCCCGAGGTGGTGCAGCCTGCGCTGGCGCGGCTGGCAGCCGACCTCGCAAGCGGCGAGTGGGAGCGCCGCAACGCGGAGCTGCTGCACCTCGACGAGCTGGATCTGGGCTACCGGCTGCTGGTGGCCGAGCGCGGCTGAGCCGCCGCGTCGTCCTCCGCGATCGCCATCAGGCCGCGGAAGAAGATCTCGAGCATGCGGCCGTACATGCCCGCCGGGATGGCCTCGGGCTCCAGGGCGTGCTCGAGCGCGGCGCCGTTGGCCATGGCGAAGGTCATGGCGGCCACCTCGTCGAGCGGCTGCGGCGGCTCGTATCCCAGCTCCAGCGCACGGCGGTCGATGGCCTCCGCCACCGCCTCGCGCACCGCGCGGTAGCGGGGCACGAGCTTGGTGGCCACTTCCGGGTTGCGCACGGCGTGGGCCCAGAACTCGAAGAACAGCGGTGTCCAGCGCGGGTCCGCGTCGAGGTAGTCCATGAAGCCCTCGCCCGCCTTGCGGGCCTGCGCCTGGGGCTCGCCGTCGGAGTCCAGGAGCGCGCGCACCTCCCCGAGGCGGTCCGCGAAGCGCTCGTCGAGCACCGCCAGGAACAGGTCCTCCTTGCTCTCGAAGTGCGCGTACACCGCGCCCTTCGTGAAACCGGCCGCCTCGGCCACCTCGTCGACCGACGCCGCCTGGAAGCCCTGGCGCGCGAACACCTCGGCGGCGGCCTCGAGCAGGCTCGCGCGCGTCTCGGCCTTCTTCTCCGCCCTCGTGAGCCGGCAGCGCTTCACGCCGCCACCGGCGCCCGGCGGCGCTCGATGGCGATGCGCGCGCCGTGCTCGGGCACATACGTGATCGTCCGCCGGACGATGCGCTCGCCGTGGCCGGCCTCGGGCCGCAGCTCGACCTGCGGAAGGACGGTGGCCAGCACCTGGCGCATCTCGAAGAGGGCGAAGCTCGCGCCCAGGCAGCGCCGCACGCCACCGCCGAACGGGATCCACGTGTAGGTGCCCGGCGGCTCCTCGAGGAAGCGCTCGGGGCGGAAGGCGTAGGGGTCCGGGTAGACGTCCGCGCGACGGTGCATGAGATAGATGCACGGCACCACCGTGATGCCCGCCGGCAGCACCCGCCCGCCCAACTCGAACGGCTCGGCGAGCTTGCGCACCACGATCGGGAGGATGGGCCGCAGGCGCAGCGTCTCGCGGATGACGGCGTCGAGGTAGGCGTGCTCGCCCGCGGCCAGCTCGTCGCGCACTCGCTCGAGCACGTCGGGGCGGTGCACGAGGCGCTCGAAGGTCCAGGCGAGCGCGGTGGCGGTGGTCTCGTGGCCCGCGACGAGCAGGGTCACGAGCTCGTCGCGCAGCTCCTGGTCGGTCATCCCGCGGCCGTCCTCGTGGCGGGCCGAGAGCAGCAGCGAGAGCACGTCCTCGCGCTCGGCGAGATCGGGGGCCCCGCGCCGCCGGCGGATCTCCTCGAAGATCAGCTCGTCCACCCGGTCGGAGGTGCGGCGAAACGACGGCAGCCGCTCCGTGCGCGAGATGCCGATGACCGCGAGCAGCAGCAGGCGGTTGCGGTCGCCCGTCCAGTCCAGGAAGTCGCGCAGAGCGGCGCGCAGACGGTCCAGGCGGCCCGCGTCCTCCACGCCGAAGACCGTGCGCATGATGACCTCGAGGGTGAGCGACTGCATGGCCGGCCAGGCCGGGAACTCACGCCCCACGGGCCAGGAGCCGAGCTCGGCCTCCGCGACCTCGGTCATCACCTCGGCATAGCCCTGCATGCGTTCGCCGTGGAAGGGCGGCAGCATGAGCTTGCGCTCGCGCATGTGCTGGGGAGCGTCGAGCAGGAGCAGCGAGTTGCTTCCCACCAGGGGGCCGAGCACGGAATTGCCCTCACCCGCCCGCAGCACCTCGGGATCGCCCGTGAACACCTGCTTCACCTCGTCGGGATCGGTGACGAAGACCCAGGTGCCCTCGCGGGCGATGCGCACGCTGAACGTGTCCCCGTAGCGGCGCCGGCAGCGTTCCATGAAGTGGGTGGGGCGACGCACCCAGCGGGCGGTCTGCAGCGCCACCGGGAGGCGCGGGCCGGGCGGGAGCGACGTGGCGGTCACGCCGCGCGTTCCAGGGTGTGTCGGGGGCAGCTGAGCACACGCAGCCGGCACAGAAGGCCCCGGAGCGGAGCGGGCGCCGGAGGCTCGGGCAGCGTCGCGTAGACGCGAGCGCGCAGCGGCAGGCCGCGGGCGACGGTGAGGCGGCGGCGCAGCGCCGGGCCGCGGCCGTCCATCGCGGCGCGCACGCCGGCGCCCACGAGCACCTCGCCCGGCCGGGCTGCCGCGCACAGCCGCGCGGCGCGGTTGACGGTGGCCCCGTACCAGTCGCCGGCATGGGCCACGGCCGGGCCGCACTCGACGCCTATGCGCAACCGCGGCAGCCGGCCGGCATCGGCGTCCTGCCGCAGTCTCTCCGCCAGACGCAGGGCCGAGGACGGATCGTCCGCGCGGATCATCATCCCGTCGCCGAGGCTCTTGACCGCTTCGGCCCCGTGGGCGGGAAGCAGCGCGCGGATGCGGCTGCCCACCCCGACGGCCAGACGCGCAGCCTCCGCGTCACCCCGGCGGGCTGTGTAGGCGGTGAAGCCGACGATGTCGACGAACGCGAACGTGTGCATCGGTGAGCCTCCAGTACCGGAGAGTATTGGGATACCGGCCGGTATGTCGAGCGGTTGGTCCACAACGAGATCGGCACCCTGGGTACGGCCCCTAGACTCCGTGAGGTCATGCCCGCCCAGGCCTACGCCGGCAAGGAATGCGTCTGCCAGCTCCGCAAGGGGATCTGCGATCAGAGCTGCGTGAAGGGGATGCTCGAGACCCCCTTCTACATCGCCTGCCTGAAGCTGTCCGGGCGCTCCTGCCTCGTGGTGGGCGGCGGGGACATCGGCCTGGAGAAGGTCGAGGGCCTGCTCGCCTGCGACGGCGACGTGGTGCTCGTGGCGCCGGACGCCGTGCAGCCGCTGCGCGACCTCGCCGGCGAGGGCTCGATCCGCTGGGAGCGGCGCGAATACCGACCGGAGGACCTCGAGGGCACGTTCATGGTCATCGCCGCCACCAGCGACACGGACGTGAACATCGGCATCTTCAACGACGCCGAGCGCCGCGCCATGCTCGTCAACGTCGTGGACGTGCCGCCGCTGTGCAGCTTCATCCTCCCCGCCATCGTGCGCACCGGCCCGCTGGCCATCGCGATCTCCACCGCCGGCGCCAGCCCGGCGCTGGCCAAGCGCATCCGCGACGAGATCTCCGCCTCCTTCGGCACGCCCTACGCCCGGCTCGCAGAGATCCTCAACGAGGTGCGCGGCTGGGCCAAGGGCACGCTGCCCACCTACCAGGACCGCAAGGTCTTCTTCGAGTCGATCGTCAACGGCGACCCGGACCCCGTGGAGCTGCTGCGCAGCGGGGACGAGCAGGCGGTGCGCGACATCATCGCCGCCGCGCAGCGCACCGCATCCCCTGCGTGACATTCGCATAACTGCACGCTAGAGTGCAGATATGCGAACGAAGCCGCCCGCATTCCTGCCGCTTTTCAGATCGCAGCTGCAGGCGGAGCTGCTCGCCGCGCTCCTGCTGGACGGCGGTGAGGTCGGCAGTGTGTCGGATCTCGCGAGCCGCACCGGCGCAACCCGCTCCAGCGTCCATCGTGAGCTCCACCGGCTACTGGATGCCGGAATCCTCGAACGCGAAGGCGTGGGCCGGACTCAGGTCTACCGTGCCGCGGACTCGCCTCTTCGCCCTCCCTTGACCGAGCTCTTGGAGCGCACCGTCGGCGCGGAGGCGCTGCTCACCCGCCGCCTCGAGGAGCTCGAAGGCGTGGAGACAGCCGCGCTCTATGGCTCCTGGGCAGCGGGCCGCCTCGGCCCGGGCAGCGACATCGACCTTCTGGTCGTCGGATCCGTGGAATACGAGCCGCTCGTGGCAGCCATCCGCGACATCGAGCGGCGGGCGGGGCGTGACATCAACGTCAAGCTCTTCCGGCCCGACGAGTACCGGGAGCGCCTGAGGGAGGGCTCCGGATTCCTCCGCACCGTCCTCGACCGGCCCGTGCGTGAGTTGGTCGGCAGCCTCCCGCGGAGTGGCAGTTGACGCGCGCGCGTGCCGAGCGCATCGCGGCGGACCCCGACGCGGCAGGACGCCTTGTCGAACAGGCACGAAGGCACCTCGCGAGCGCTGCGGCCCCTCAGGTGGACGCGGAGAGTGCGTACGGGCTCACCTACCAGGCCGCTCTCAAGGCAATGATCGCGACGTTACTCGCGGATGGCTGTCGAGTCGCGGCCGGTGCGGGATCCCACATCGTGACGTTGCACGAGGTTCGGCGACGCCTCGACGCCGAGGCGGAAGTCCTCGATCGAATCGACCTCGTGCGCCGCACCCGCCACGCCGTCTTCTACGAGGCCGACGAGGTGAGCAGCGAGGAACTGCGCACCGCGACAGGTGACGCGACCCACCTCGTGGAGGCGGCCGCCCGCTTCGTCGCCGGAGCGAAGCGGCAGTAGTCTCGCCGTCATGGGCGAGCTCTCCCACCTCGACGACTCGGGCGCGGCCCGGATGGTGGACGTGGGCGGCAAGGACGTCACACAGCGGCGCGCCGTGGCCCGCGCGGTCGTGCGCATGTCGAGCGAGACCGCGGCGGCCGTGGCCGCGGGCGACGCTCCCAAGGGCGACGTCGTGGGCACGGCGCGCATCGCCGGCATCCAGGCGGCCAAGCGCACCGCCGAGCTCATCCCTCTCTGCCATCCGCTGCCGCTGTCGTTCGCCGACGTGCGGATCGAGATCGGCGAGGGGGCGGTGCGCATCGAGGCCGAGGCGCGTACGAGCGCGCAGACCGGCGTGGAGATGGAGGCGCTCACGGCCGCGTCGATCGCGGCCCTCACCGTCTACGACATGGTCAAGGGGCTGGAGCGCGGGGTCGAGATCGCCGAGGTGGCGCTGGTGGAGAAGACCGGCGGCAAGTCGGACTGGCGCCGGGCCGGACCAGCTACCGCCTAGGACGAGCCCGGCGGGTCCACGCGAATGAGCTCGATGTAGAGCGCTCCCTGGTCGCTGTTCACGCGCGCCGCCGCGCGGGTGGCGACCTCGGTGGCGAAGTCGTCGTCCTGGTTGAGCGCTTCCGCGAGGCGAATGGACCTCGCCTGCGTCAGGCGGGCCACGTCGCCCACCACCCGCACGCGGTCGCCGTCCTCGACGTCCTCCGCCTCGTGCGGGTCCGTCCCGACGAAGACCGCGCCGCCCTCGTCGCCGAGGATGAAGCCCGCGGGCCCCAGGACGGTGGCGGTGCCGATCAGGCCGACGGTTTCGCCGGGCAGCGGCGGCCGGGCCACCACCTCCGCCAGCGTGAAGTCCCGCGAGCTGTCGTCGTCATCCCCGCAGCCGGCCGCGAGCAGAGCGGTGGCCGCGGCGACGAGCACGACGGTGGCGCGCAGGATCATGGGACTCCCGTTTCACGCACCCCGCCGCGACAAACACCGCTTAACCTGCCGTCAATGCGGGCCGCGGTGATCACGGTTTCCACGTCGCTCGCGCGCGGCGAGGGCGAGGACGTGTCCGGGCCCGCGCTCGTGGAGCTGTGCCGGGACGCGGGCCTGGAGGTGCTGCACGAGACGGTGGCCGACGACCGCGAGGCGCTCGAGACGTGCATGAAGCGGCTCGCGGACCTGCACGACGTCCGCTTCGTCTTCACGACGGGAGGCACCGGCCTGACGCCCGACGACGTGACGCCCGAGGCCACCCGCGCCGTGATCGAGCGCGAGGCGCCCGGCTTCGCGGAGACCATCCGCGCGGAGTCCCGGGCCCATACGCCGCTGGGGATCCTCACGCGGGGGGTGTCGGGCATCCGCGGGCGCACGCTGATCGTGAACTTCCCCGGGTCGCCGAAGGGCGTGCGCCAATCCTGGCCGGTGCTGGAGCCCACGCTGCGCCACGCCGCGGAGACGCTCGAGCGTGAGTGACACGCGGGCGCCGGCGCTCGAGCTCGCCGGGCTCGAGCGCAACTACGGCGAGCGCCCGGCGCTCGACGGCGTGACGGTCACGGTCGAGCGCGGCCGCACGCTGGCGGTGTTCGGCTCCAACGGGGCCGGCAAGACCACGCTCCTGCGCGTGCTGGCCACGCTGCTGCGCCCGCACGGCGGGAGCGTGCGCGTGCTCGCGGCGGAGCTGCCGCGCGAGGCCTGGAAGGTGCGCGGGAAGGTGGGCCTGCTCGGGCACGAGCCGCTGCTCTACCCCCAGCTCTCGGCGCGCGAGAACCTCACCCTGCACGCACGGTTGCACGGCGTGGGTGAGGAGCGCATCGGCGAGCTGCTGGCCGCCGTGCGTCTGGAGCGGCGCGCCAACGACCCGGTGCGCGATCTCTCGCGCGGCATGGTCCAGCGCGCCGCCGCCGCCCGCGCCGTGCTGCACGACCCGCCACTGCTGCTGCTCGACGAGCCGCGCGCGAACCTCGACCCCGTGGCGGCCGATCTGCTCGAGCCGCTCATCGGCCGCGCCTCCGGCCGCGCGCGCGTGCTCGTGACCCACGACGTCGACGGCGGGCTGGCCGAGTGCGACTCGGCGCTCGGCCTCCGTGGTGGCCGCCAGGTGTTCGCGGGCGAGGCGAGCGCCGAGCTGGTCAGGGAGCTGTACGGGTGATCCGCGCCGCCGGGGCGATCTTCCGCAAGGACCTGCGCATCGAGCTGCGCACCGGCGAGTCCGTGCCCGCGATGGTGCTGTTCAGCGTCATCGTCTTCGTGCTCTTCCACTTCGGGCTCGACCGCGACCGCCTCGAGGGCGACCTCGCGTCAGGCGTGCTGTGGGTCACGATCCTGCTGGCCGCGGTGCTCGGCGTCACGCGGTTGTTCGCCGGCGAGCGCGAGAACGGCGCGATCGACGGGCTGCTGCTCGCCCCCATCGACCGCACGGCCATCTTCCTCGCCAAGGCGGCGTCGCTGCTGCTCTACCTCGTGGCGCTCGAGGTCGTTGCGCTACCGGCGTTCGCCCTGCTGCTGCTGGGCCCGGACCTGCTCGACGCCATGCCCGAGCTGCTGCTCATCGTCGTGCTCGCCGACCTCGGGCTGGCGGCCGTGGGAGCCCTCGTGGCGGCGCTGGCGGTGGAGACGCGCACGCGCGAGCTGATCGTGCCGCTCATGCTGCTCCCCCTGCTCGTGCCGGTGATCATCGCGGCCGCGTCGGCAACCGAGCCGCTGCTGGGCGAGACCGCCCGCACGGCGGATCTCGGGCAATGGGTGGCGTTCTTGAGCCTCTACGATGCAGTGTTCATGCTGATCTCCCTGGCCGTCTTCGACTTCCTCCTGGAGGACTAGCCCCGTGCTCTACGGACGCAACCTGCGCACCTGGGCGCTGGCCTCCGCCGCGCTCGTGGCGCTGTCCATGGGGCTCGTCTTCTTCTACGCGCCCAACGACGCGGACCAGGGCTTCGTGCAGAAGATCTTCTACGTGCACGTGCCCATGGCCATCGTGGCGCTGCTGGGCTTCGTGGCGGCGGGGATCATGGCGATCAAGCACCTGCGCTCGGGCGACCGCTCGTGGGACCTGCGCTCCTACGTCACCATCCACCTGTCGGTCATCCTCGGCGTCGGCGTGCTCATCACCGGCTCGATCTGGGCGCGCGCCGCGTGGGGCCACTGGTGGGTCTGGGACGAGCCGGTGCTCGTCTCGTTCCTGATCGTCTTCCTCCTCTACTGCGTGTACTACCCGCTGCGCTTCTCGATCGAGGACCCGGACCGCCAGGCGCGCTACTCGTCGGTGTTCGCCATCGTGGCCGGGGCGTTCGTGCCGCTCAACTTCGCGGCGGTGCGGCTGGCCGAGTCGTTCACCCACCCGCGGGTGCTGTCGCAGACCGGCGGCAGCCTGCCGGGCGAGATGCGGCTCACGTTCATCGTCTCGATCGTGGCCATGACGGCGCTGTTCGTGACCCTGGTCAAGCTCGAGCTCACCTCGAAGAACGCCGCGATGCAGCTCAAGCGGCTGCGCCGCCGGCTCGAGGCGCGGGTCCCAGCGGAGGTCTGACCGGATGCCCGCGCTCCCGCTCGACGAGGCAGGCAGGTACGTGGCCGGCGCGTATGGCGTGTTCGTCACCCTGATCGTGGTCTACGTGGCCATCCTCGGAGCCAAGATCGCGCGCATCGAGCGCGAGCTCTCCGACCTCGACGAGCTGGCCGAGAAGGGAGAGCGATGAGCGGCTCGCTGCTCGTGCTCGGCGTCTCGCACAAGACGGCGCCCGTGGCGCTGCGGGAGCGCCTCGCCCTTCCCGAGGGCCGGGCGACCGCCTTCCTGCGCGAGCTGCTCACCCCCTCCGGGGGCACGGGCGAGCACCCGGAGGTGCACGAGGCGGTGGCCATCTCGACGTGCAACCGCACCGAGCTGTACCTGTTCGCGGGCGACGCGGTCGACGCCGAGAGCGCGGCGCTGGGCGCACTGGCGCGGCAGGCGGACACGCCACTCACCGACCTGCTCGGGCGCATCTACTCCATGCGCGGCACCGATGCCGTGCGGCACCTCTTCTCCGTGGCGGCCGGGCTCGACTCGATGATCGTGGGCGAGGCGGAGATCCAGGGCCAGGTCAAGCGCGCCTACGAGCTGGCGCTGGTCGAGGGCGCCACCGGCCCGCTCACCAACCGCCTCTTCCGCGACGCGCTGGGCGCCGGCAAGCGGGCGCGCACGGAGACGGCCATCGGCCGCTCCCGGGTGTCCGTCTCCACCGTGGCCGTCGAGCTCGCGCGCGCCACGCTCGGCGAGCTGGACGACCGCCGGGTGCTCGTGATCGGCGCGGGCGAGCAGGGCGAGGTCACCGCGAGGGCCCTCAGCAACGCCGGCGTGCACACGGTGTTCGTGGCCAACCGCCGCTACGACCGCGCCATCGGGCTGGCGCAGCGCTTCGGCGGCGCGGCCGTGCGCTTCGACGACCTCCCCTCCGAGCTCGTGAACTCCGACATCGTGGTCAGCTGCACCTCCTCGCCGCATCAGATCGTGGGGCGTGACGAGCTCGAGGTGGTCATGGAGGCGCGCGCCGGCCGCCGGCTCGTGCTCATCGACATCGCCGTGCCGCGCGACATCGACCACAGCGTGCGCGAGCTCCCCGGCGTCGACCTCTACGACATGGACGACCTCCAGCGCGAGGTGGCGCGCAACATCTCCGGCCGCGAGTCCGAGGCGGAGCGCGCGCGAACGATCGTGGGCGAGGAGGTGGCGCGCTTCGACGCCTGGCTCGCCGGCCTGGACGCCGTGCCCACGGTCGCGGCGCTGCGCGAGCGCGGCGAGACCATCGTGGCGCAGCTGCTGCGCGAGAACGAGTCGCGCTGGGAGTCACTGTCGGGCCCCGACCGCGAGCGTGTGGAGATGCTCGCGCGGGCGGTGGTCAGCAGGCTTCTGCACGAACCCACCGTGCGGCTCAAGCGCGCGGACGCCGGCGACGCCACCTACGTGTACGTGCAGGCGCTGCGCGAGCTGTTCGCGCTCGAGCACGGCGTGCCGGAGCTCGGCTCCGAGGTGGCCTCGCTCGACGAGCGGAGGCGCAGGTCGCGGGACGACTCCGCCTAGCCACCCGCGGGAGCGCGCTGGCGCTCGCGCAGGCGCGGCTCGTGGCGGACATGCTCGAGCGGGCGGGCGACGACCCCGTGGAGATCGTGATCGTGCGGACGGGCGGCGACGAGCGGCCCGCGGGCGCGGCGTCGCCGGCGCCCGTGGGTGACAAGTCGCGCTTCGTCAAGGAGATCGAGGAGGCGCTGCTGGCGGGCGACGCCGACCTGGCGGTGCACTCCGCCAAGGACGTGCCGGGGGAGCTGCCCGCCGGCCTCGCCCTCGCCGGCGTGCCCGAGCGGGCGGACGCGCGCGACGCGCTGTGCGGGGCGGCTTCGCTCGACTCGCTCCCGGCCGGGGCACGCGTGGGCACATCCAGCCTGCGCCGCCGGGCCCAGCTGCTCGCCGCGCGCCCCGACCTCGACGTGGCCGAGCTGCGCGGCAACGTGGACACGCGGCTGCGCAAGCTCGCCGAGGAGGATTACGACGCGGTCGTCCTGGCCGCCGCCGGGCTCGCCCGGCTCGGGCGCCCGGAGGCCGGCGAGCCGCTGGCCGCCGCGCTGATGACGCCCGCGCCGGGGCAGGGATGCCTGGCGTTGGAGACCCGGGCGGACGACGAGCGCGCCACCGACCTGGCGCTGAGCCTCACCCACCGGGAGTCGCTCGTGTGCCTGACGGCGGAGCGGGCGCTCGTGCACCGCCTCGATGCCAGCTGCCGGACGCCCGTGGCCGCGCACGCGGAGCTCGGCGGCGGCCGGCTTCGCCTCGCCGCCTTCGCGGGCCTGCCGGACGGCAGCACCTGGATCCGCGACGAGCTGGAGGGCGACGCCGCAGAGCCCTCCGCGCTCGGGGCCGCGGTGGCCGAACGGCTGCTGGCGGCGGGCGCGGCGGAGGTGCTGGCCCAGGCGGAGCTGACCGGCATGAACGCGCCGCCACCGGGCGGCGCGGAATGAGCGCGGCCCGCGTCGAACGTCGCCCGCGGGCCCCTATAGGGGCTACTCGGCGACGTTCACCGGTCTAGATTGCGGGCATGACGGTCTATCTCGTCGGCGCGGGCCCGGGCGATCCGGGGCTGATGACGCGGCGCTCGCTGGAGCTGATCGCGAGCGCCGACGCGATCCTCTACGACCGCCTCATCCCCGCCGGGGCCCTCGACGGCGCGCGGCCCGACTGCGACCTGCGCTATGTGGGCAAGCAGCCGGGCGGGCACGCCATGCGCCAGGAGGACATCGACGCGCTGCTCGTTGAGCTCGGGCGCGCCGGCGGGACCGCCGTGCGGCTCAAGGGCGGCGACCCGTTCGTGTTCGGCCGCGGCGGCGAGGAGGCCCAGGCGCTCGCGGCGGCGAACGTTCCGTTCGAGGTGGTGCCCGGCGTCACGGCCGGCGTCGCGGCGCCGGCGTACGCGGGCATCCCGGTGACCCACCGGGAGGCAGCCTCCGCCGTCGCGTTCGTCACCGGCCACGAGGACCCGGAGAAGCTGGAGACCGCTCTCGACTGGGAGGCCCTGGCCCGCTTTCCGGGGACGCTCGTGCTTTACATGGGCGTGCGCAACCTCCCCGGCATCGCCGAGCGGCTGACCGCGGCCGGCAGGCCCGCGGATGAGCCGGTGGCGGTCATCGAGCGCGGCACGCTGGCGGCGCAGCGCACGGTCACCGGAACGCTCGCCGACATCGCGCCGCGGGTGGAGAGCGCCGCGGTGCTGCCACCGGCCATCACGCTCGTGGGCCCGGTGGCGCGACTGCGGGAGGCGCTCGCCTGGTTCGAGCAGCGGCCGCTGTTCGGCCGCTCCGTGGTGGTCACGCGGGCGCGGGCCCAGGCCAGCGGGCTTGCCGCGCGCCTGTCGGGCCTCGGCGCGCACGTGGTGGAGGCGCCCGCCATCCGGATCGAGCCGCGCCCGCTCGACGGGGAGGTCGCGGCGGCGGCGCAGCGGATCGGCGACTACGCGCTCGTCTGCCTCACCAGCCCCAACGGCGCGGCGCTGCTGATGGACGCCCTCGCCGAGCAGGGACTGGACGCGCGGGCGCTGGCCGGCGCCACCGTGGCGGCCATCGGGCCGGGCACCGCCGCCGAGCTCGCGCGCCGCGGCCTGCGGGCCGACGTCGTGCCGGAGCGGTCGCTGGCCGAGGCGCTCGTGGAGGCCCTCGAGCCGCTGGACGTCGCGGGCCGGCGCGTGCTCGTGGCGCGCGCGGCGGAGGCCCGCGACGTGCTCCCCGACGCACTCGCCCGGCGCGGCGCCGAGGTGGACCTGGTCGCGCTGTACGACACGGTGGCCGAGGAGCTCGACGCCGCCACGCTCGACGCCGTGGCCGAGGCGGACTACCTCACGTTCACCTCCAGCTCCACAGTGAGCAGCTTCCTCGGCGCGCTCGGGGCGCCCGGACGGCTGCCGGACCGCGCCCGCGTGGTGTCGATCGGGCCGGTGACGAGCGCGACGGCGCGCGAGCACGGCCTCGAGGTGCACGTCGAAGCCGAGCGCCACGACATCGAAGGCCTGGTGACCGCCCTGCTCGCCGACGCCGGGGCTGCCGCACCCCGAGGAGCGCGGGCATGAGCCGGCCCGTGGTCACGCTCCTCACCGACTACGGGCACGAGGACGACTTCGTGGGGGTCTGCCACGGCGTGATCCTCGGCATCTGCCCCGGCGCGGCGGTGGTGGACGTCACGCACGGCATCCCGCGCCACAGCGTCCGGCATGGCGCCCTGGTCATGCGCAACACCCTGCCCTACCTCCCGCGCGGCGTGCACGTGGCGATCGTGGACCCGCAGGTGGGCACCGAGCGCCGGGCCCTGGCCGTGCGCACCGGCGACGGGCGCCTGCTCGTGGGGCCCGACAACGGCGTGCTGAGCCTGGCGTGGCAGCGCGCGGGAGGGGCGGCGGAGGCCATCGACGTGACCCGCTCCCCGCACCGGCTGGAGCCCGTCTCGGCAACCTTCCACGGGCGCGACGTGTTCGCGCCGGTCGCGGCCCACCTCGCCTCCGGTGAGGAGCTCCGCGAGGCGGGCGAGCCGCTCGGGGTGGAGGAGCTCGAGCTGCTGGAGCTGCCGCGTCCACGCCTGACGGACGACGGGCTGGTGGCCCACGCGCTGCTCACCGACCGCTTCGGCAACGTGGCCCTGGACGCCGGCCACGAAGAGCTGGCGGGCAGCGGCATCAGGCTCGGCCAGGGCGTCGAGGTCGAGGTGGCCGGCGAGCGCTACCTCGCCACCTTCGCCCAGACGTTCGCCGACGTGCGCCCGGGCGACGTCCTGCTCTACGAGGACTCCTACCGCACGCTCGCGATCGCGCTCAACCGCGGCGACGCCGCGGCCACCCTGCAGATAGGCATGGACGCGGAGATCCGGCTGCGGCCGCGATGAGCCGCGCCCTCGGGCGCCCGCGCGTCCACCACCGTCTCACCGACTCCACCAACGAGCGGGCCAAGGTCCTGGCCGCGGCCTCGGCGCCGCACGGCACCCTCGTCACGGCCGGCGAGCAGAGCGCGGGACGCGGGCGCCAGGGACGCTCGTGGGTGGCGCCCGCCGGCCGGTCGCTTCTGATGTCGCTGGTCCTGCGCGACCTCGACGAGGCCGACGCCGCGCTGCCGCTGGCCGCCGCCGTGGCGGTGTGCGAGGCCTGCGAGGCGGTCGCTCCCGTGCGCTGTGCGATCAAGTGGCCCAACGACGTCTGGATCGAGCGGCGCAAGGTCGCGGGGATCCTGGTGGAGGGGCGGCCTCAGGACGGCTGGGCGGTGCTGGGCATCGGCCTGAACGTGTCCACCGCGGCCGAGGACTTTCCGGCGGAGCTGCGCGGGATCGCCACCTCGCTCGGAATCGATGCGCCCGCGGACGCTGTGCTCGAGCCTCTGCTCGCCCGTTTGGCCACCCGGCTGGCAGACGACCCGAGGGCCGTGCTCGCCGCCTGGCGCGAGCGCGACACCCTCCGCGGCGAGACCGTGCGCTGGGCAGCCGGCGAGGGCACGGCAGCCGGGATCACCGACGGGGGGGCTCTGGTGGTGGAGACCGCCCGCGGTCTCGTGGAGCTCGGCGCGGGCGAGGTGCACCTGCTGCGCTGACGCCCCGCTACGGCGCGGGCGCGTGCGTGATCCCCCGTTCGGGTAGGTTCATGGCCTCATGACCTCCGCGCCGTCGACCGTCCTGCTGCGGTGCTCGGCGTGCGGCCACGAGACGGTGCCCTCGCTCTTCTACCGCGGTCCCGGCCAGCATCGCTGCCGCGACTGCGGTTGCAAGCTCGTGCTCGCCCCGGGCGTCCCGGAGCGCCGCAGCGGCGAGGACCGCCGGCGCCGCAGGGTGCCCGGCCGCTGGCCCGACTGGCGCAGCGGCCCGGATCGGCGCGAGGCGGCGTAGGGGCGGCCGGCGCTCAGGCCGCGGCGGTCTCGTCCAGGTCCTGGTCGTCGTTCTCGCCGTCGAGGGCCTCGACGGCCTCGTCCACGGCGTCGTCGACATCGTCGTTCGAGCCGGCCTCGGCGGCCGTCTCGATGGCGTCGGCCAGGTGCTCGTCGTCGGAGACCTCGATCGAGTTCCCGTTCTTCTGCCGAACGACAGGGGCCTTCTGCTTCCTGGCCGCGCCGTCGCCGCCGCCCCCGCCCCCGCCGCCCTTCTTCTTGCGCCGGCCGCGGCGGCGCCGGCCCTTGGGAAAGTTCTTCAGCAGGTCGCGGGCGAGCGCCGAGGGCTTGCGGGCCAGGCGCTGGCGGGCGCCGTTGAGCACGTCGGCGGCCTCGGGCGTGTGTGCCAGCGCGGCCGCGAGCAGCGCGGCGGAGAGGCGGCGGTCCTGCTTGCGCGAGGCCTGCACCAGGCGGCGGGCATTACGAGCGTGCGCCGCGCCGGCGGAGTTCACGAGCAGGCCGAGCAGCCGCTTGGTCTCGGGCCAGCGCTGCACCGCGTACTCCTCGTGCGCCTCGCGGGTGAACTCGGCCAGGCGCCAGATCCACTGGGCCGCCTGGTCGCGGCGGCCGATCGGCCGCTCCGCGAGCGACTGCAGCAGCACCTTGACGCCCTCGCGGCGCTCGTCGCGCGCCCAGGTGCCGACGATCTCGACCGCCTCGTCGAACGCGACCGGATCGCGCAGGCCGGCGATCTCGCCGAGCGCGCGCACACGCAGCTGGGAGTTGCGGTTGCGCTGGATGCAGGTGACGAGGAAGCGCCGGCGCAACTCGCCCGTGGAGTCGAAGTGGATCATCGCCTTCGCGCGGCGCCAGTTGTTGGAGGCCACGCGCGCGCCCGCGAGCGCCGCCCAGATGTTCTGCTCTCCCCAGGAGAGGTTCTCCACGGCGATGCGCCACAGCTCGCGCTCGAAGACGGCCGCCCGCCGGTCCGGGTCGGGCGTGACGGGCAGCACCCGGCGCTCCACCCGCAGCCGCCGGCCGCGGCCGCGGCGCACCGGGCCAACCACGATCGCGCCGCCGCGGTAGACATCGCGGTCCAGCAGCGAGTGCAGGGTGACCACGGGGTCGTCGTGAGTGGTGGCCGGATGGACGAAGTCCACGACGATGCCCGCCTCCTTGCCCTGCTGGCGGCGGGTGACGCGGCCCACGCGCTGCTGGTAGATGCGCTTGGAGGCGGTCGGCGCGAGGTGCATGCAGACCGTGGCGCGCGGCGAGTTCCAGCCCTCCGCCAGCAGCTGCGCGTTGACCAGCACGTCGATCTCGCCGCGCTCGTAGGCGGCGAGGACCTCCGCCAGCTCGCGCTTGGGCGTCTCGCCCGACACGCCCTTGGCCTTCATGCCGGCCGCGCGGAACGCCTCCGCCACGTTGTAGGCGTGCTTCACGCCCGCGGCGTACACCACGCCGGGAACGTCCTTGAAGCGCACGCGATAGAGATCCGCGATGGCGGCGTTGAACGGCCCCTGGTCCAGGAGGGCGGCCAGCTCCTCCTGGTCGAAGTCCTGGTCCACCTCGCCCTTGCGCAGCGGCACCTTGGCGATCGTGCGGACGCCCACTCCCGGGGGGATGCGAACGCAGCGCAGCGGCGAGATCACGCCGCGGCGTGCGGCCTGGGCCAGGTCGAAGCGCGACGTCTGGGTGGGAAAGAGGTCGGTGACATGGCGCGCGATCAGCGCGCCGGTGGCGGTCATGCCGACGAAGACCGGCCCTGACCAGGTGCGGATCGAGGCGCTGGTCTTCTCGCCGAGCGCCGTGTGGGCCTCGTCGCAGATGACGATCGTGTACGCGTCGGAGATCTTCCCGGCGTTGCGCACGAACCACTGGTAGGTCTCCACCGTCACGGGCCCCTCGGCCTTGCGGTGCTTGTCGCCCGCGAGCAGCGCCGGCGCGATGCGGCTCTTGTAGCCGCGGTCCTTCAGCTCGCCGTGGAACTGGTCGACGAGGTTGCGGCGGTGGGTGAGGATGAGCACGCCGCCTGTGCGCGACCCCTCCACGAAGCCGAGCGCGGCCACTGTCTTGCCGGCGCCGGTGGCGTGCTCGAACCAGAAGCGGCGGGTGGCGTTGGGGTCCTCGGGCTGCTCGTCGAGCTGGCGGTCGTCGTCCTCGTCCTCGGCATCCCAGTCGACGGGCTCCTCGTCGGCCAGCTCCTCGTCCCCCTCGATCTCCTCCTCCGCGCAGGGCAGCTCCTCGACCTCCTCCTCCGCCACGGGGGCCTGGCCGTTGGCGCGGTCGTTGCCGTTGCCGTTGCGCCCCTGGAGCTCGGCGAGCAGGGCGATCAGCGTGCCCGAGAGCGCATCCACCTGGTGCGCGGAGAGCACGGTGCCGTCGGCCAGATGGGGCTCCTCGACCGAGAGCAGGCGCTCGAGGCCGAGCATCAGCGAGAACTCGCGCCGCCAGGCGACCGAAGGGTCCTTGCGGCCCTCGTCGAGCTCGGCGACGGCTGCGTCGAGGGCGCGGCGACGGGCCGTGCCCGGGGCGAGTGCGGTCGCGGCGTCCTCACCCTCATGCACAAAGGGCTCGCGGGTGAAGCGCTGAGCGCGCTCGATCTCGGCGACGGTCGTGACAGCCACTGCTGGCTTTCTCTGGGGAAGCAAATCCGGAGGCACCGTCGAGGCCGAGTGATGACAGGCGTTCGGCAGGGACGGTGCGGCAGAGTCCGCGGCCTCGTTCCCGGAGGCGCGGGCCGGTCCTTATTAAAGCACCGATCGCCGCTCTGCGAACCTATGTGGCCTCGTGCGCAGGGCATTCACAGCAGTCGCGGCCATCGTGCTGGTGGTCGTGGTGGCCATCGGGCTCGCCAGCGCGGGCGGGGACGATGGCGAGGAGACCAGCACCGACAGCGGCCCGCCGCTGTCGGCTCAGCGCGCGGCGCTAGAGGCCGCCCCGGCCCCGCTCGCCGCGCTGCACGACCAGGCAGGCGAGCTGCTGGGCGGGGGCGCCGAGGCGTTCGAGGACCGCATCGAGGCGCTCGGGGGCTACCCCGTCGTCGTGAACAAGTGGGCGTCGTGGTGCGGCCCGTGCAGGCTGGAGTTCCCCCACTTCCGCAACCAGGCGCTGAAGCGCGGCGCCGCGGTCGCGTTCATCGGGGTCAACTCCGCCGACAACGACGCCGACGCCCAGCGCTTCCTGGAGGAGCTGCCGGTGCCGTTCCCCTCCTACCGCGACCCCGAGTCCGAGGTGGCCGAGGTCTTCAAGGGCGTCGTGGCCTTCCCGACCACGGCGTTCTACGACTCCGACGGCGAGCTGGTCCACACCAAGCAGGGCCAGTACCGCACCGAGGCCGACCTGGCCGAGGACATCGAGCGCTACGCGAAGTAGCACGGCCGTTGCCTGAGCTCCGAATCGACCCCCTGACCGGTCTGCGCACGATCGTGGCCGGAGACCGGGCCTCCCGTCCGGGCGGCGGCTTCGACGTGACCTCGCCGCCGCCGATCGATCCCGGCACCGACCCCTTCCTCGAAGGCCACGAGGACCGCACACCACCCGAGGTTCACGCGCTGCGCCCCGACGGCGGCGGCCCGGACACCCCGGGCTGGCGCGTGCGCGTCGTGCCCAACCTGTACCCGGTGCTGGGGGCCGACGGCGAGCTCGGCGCCGCGGAGGCGGTGGACCCGCTCGAGGCCGGCAGCGGCGAGCCCAAGCTGTTCGCCGCCCGCCCCGCCGTGGGCGCGCACGAGGTCGTGGTGAACTCGCCGCGGCCGGTCACGTCCCTGGCCATGCTCGAGCCCGGCGAGGTCGCCACCGCCATGGCCGTGTGGCGAGAGCGCATCCGCGCCCACACCGACGCCGCCTACGTGCACGTGATCGTGAACGAGGGACGGGAGGGCGGCGCCTCCCTGCCGCACACGCACGCGCAGCTGTACGCGCTGCCGTTCGTGCCCGCGGCCGTGGCACGCGAGCGCGAGCGCTTCACCGCCTACGCCGAGCGCACCCAGGGCCGCAACCTCGGCGAGGACCTGCTGCAGGAGGAGGTGCGGCTGCGCGAGCGCATCGTGGCGATCGACGACGAGGCCGTGGTCATCTGCCCGTTCGCCTCGCGCGTGCCCTTCCAGCTGCAGCTGCTCCCGCGGGCACCAAGGGCCCGCTTCGAGGACGACGGGCCGCTCGGGGCAGCCCTCCTCCACGGCGTGCTGGGCCGGCTCGAGCGGGTGCTCGGCGCCCTGCCGGCGCTGAACATGTGGGTGCGCACCGCGCCGCGCGGAGCCGAGTGGTTCTGCTGGCGCATCGACGTGCTTCCGCGCCTCACCCACCTGGCGGGGCTCGAGATGGGCGTGGGGGTGAACCTCAACATCATGCCCCCGGAGCGCGCGGCCGAGCAGCTCCGCGACGTGTAGCGTCCCCGCCGGCATGGCGCCGTCCGACCGCCCCATCCCCCGCTTCGTGGCCGAGCCGCCGCAGGAGAAGATCCCCTACGGGCGCTGGGGGGAGGCGCTGGCCGAGCGCTTCCTGGACGAGTGCAGGACCCTGAAGGCCGACGAGGACCTCGGCGACCCGGGCGAGGTCTCCTGGTTCCCCGACCGCACCTACGCAGGCCGCACCTACGTTCCGGCCACCGCGCCCACGTCCACGGGCTTCGAGCTGTTCGGCTACGTGTCGTTCACCCGCGAGCACGAGGGCGCGGAGGCGCGCGAGTTTGCCGTCTTCGCCGACTACACCGACGAGACCGCCGAGGCCAACCCGGACTGGCAGCTCGACCTTTGCGACCAGGAGATCGGCCACTGGCGCGGGCCGCAGGGCCGCTACGGCGAGATCACGCTCGTGTGGGGCACCGCGCTCGTGGCCAACGGCGTGGCGGCCACGGCCGAGCTCGGCCCCACCACCACCGACCAGTGCCCGCTCGAGGACGACCGCTTCACGCTCGTCTCGCTCGACAACTACACGGGCGACCTGCTGGAGGTCCACCTGTTCGGCGGGGGCGGCGGCGAGCTGGCCTCGGAGTCCCTCTACGAGGACGAGTAGGCGGCGTCGGCGATCGCCCGTGCCGCTCGCTCGGCCCGCTGGAGCGCGGCGTCGCTCACCGATGTGTGCACCCAAGCCACGTCGCCCCACGAGAGCCGCAGGACCTGGGCGCGCGGAAGTGCCCGCGCGAGGCGCTCCTGCTGCGCCCACGGGACGAACGGGTCACGGTGTCCGTTCAGGAGCAGCACGCGCGCACGGATGCGATGCGCCTGCCGGGCCGGGCTCATCGCCCGCAGCCGCCGCCGGCCGAACGCCTGGATCGCCCAGGCGCGCGTCTGCGCCGGACCCAGCCGCTGCGGGCCCGACGCGCCCCAGGCGGCATGGCGATGGATCGCCACCAGGTCCGTGGGCGCACCGCGCGCGACGACGCAGTCGACGCTGCGCCGTCGCACCGCCACCATCAGCGCGAGGTGGCCACCGGCCGAGCTGCCGGCCAGACAGACCGGCGTGTGCCGCCCGACGTGGCGGCGAACACGGTCGTAGACCCAGAGCACATCACCGAGCGCGTGCCGGCCCGGGCGGTAGGAGATGTTCAGAACCGTCCACCCACGCGCAGCCCAGGCCCGCGCGTGCGGCCGCTCGTGAGCGGCGGCTCCGGGCCCCGACGCGATCCAGGCGCCGCCGTGCATGGTGATGACGACCGCCCGGTGGCGATCGGGTCCGAGCGTCTCGACGAACGCCGGTGCCGCCAGGAGGCGAAGGGGGTGGGCGACCGCCGCCGCGGGCAGGCAGAGCCCGCTCATGGCGAGTACGGCGATGACCGGGGCGAGTCGCATGCCCCGAGAACGGGCGCCCCACACCGGCGGTCAGAGACGATCGCCGGGAAATCGGACGGATGTCCGCGTCCTCTGGCGCGGGCTAAGGTTGCTGCGGGCCCCGATAGCTCAGCTGGATAGAGCGACTCCCTCCTAAGGAGTAGGCCGCAGGTTCGAATCCTGCTCGGGGCGTCCTCTATCGACTCGCGTTGAAGGGCGAGCCTGATGGCGACATCCGGCAGCGCGATTGCCGGTTGCTGCGCTCAGCCACGTGCCGAGCCGGCACGGGCTGGATTGCGGCGGGCTTCTTCGTACAGGGGCTCCGGAGCCATCTCCGTGCCGTTCGGCCACGTGATGGTGCCGGCGTCGGGATCCACTGCAACCTGGGCGAAGTACGCCGGATCGCGCAAGGGCTCGAACACCCCACGCCACGCACGCCCGGCGAAGTCGACATCGCCCACGGTCCCGTCCTCGAACGTCAGACGCAGGCCGTGCTCAGCGATGGCCTCAACCGCCGTGATGTCCACGAGGTGATCCACGGCCACAATGCTAGGGGAGCGGAGCGATCGCCTGGAGCGGCTCCTCCCGGCGCGCCCTCTCCCAGTTCGCCTCGAGCTCCTCGCGGTGGAGGCGCGCCCATTCAGCCACGAGCGTGAGGGCGCGGCGCGGCAGCGAGCCGGCGATGAGTTCGCCGTCGAGATCGATCGAAGCGGCTGCTGCTTCTCTCTTCTCTGTCGATCCAGCGGACAGGGCGGGATCGGGTGTCTTGCAGCCCTTTACCATTGCGCTAATGTGGTAAAGCGATGAGCAGGGTCTCGAGCAAGCATCAGGTGACGATCCCCGTTCGAGTGTTGCGCGAGGCCGGCTTGGCCGCGGGCGACGATGTCGTGATCCGCGCATCTGGCCCGGGCCGGATCGAACTTGAGCGCGCGGAGGACTTGGTCAGCCGCTACGCGGGCAGCCTGCCGGCGGGCACCTACCCACCGGGCCACCTCGATGACCTACGCGGCGAGTGGCAGCAGTAGCGCTCGACGCTGACGTCGTCATCGCGTTCCTCGACGCCGCGGACGACCAGCACGAGCGGGCGATCGACCAACTGCGACCGCGGTTGGCAGCTGGTGATGCCGTCCTCGTGAGCGCCAGTGTCTACGCGGAAGTGATGGTGCGTCCGCTGCAGCGTGGGAACGACGTCGAGGTCGACGCGTTTCTCGACGCGATCGATGCCACGGTGGTGGCCGTGGACCGCACACTGGCGCGTCGTGCCGCGCAACTGCGCGCGCGACATCGATCGCTGCGCCTGCCAGACGCGCTGTCACTCGCGACGGCCCTCGCCGCGGACGCCGAGCTGCTCACGTTGGACCACGGACTGCGCCGTATCGCGAACCGAGAGCGCCCGGCCACGTAACGCATCACTCCACGTCCACCGGGGCCGCTTCCTTGTGCTTCCCTCGTCTGTGCAGAGTTCTGTACACTTTGGTCATGGCCAAGGTCGTCCCGTTCACCGAAGCCCGGGCCACGCTGAGCGACCTGCTCGACGAGGTCAACGACCGCCACGAACACGTGGTGATCACCCGCAAGGGCCGTCCTGCGGGGGTGATGCTCTCGAGTGACGAGTACGAGGCGCTCGCGGAAACGCTGGAGGTGCTCGAGGACGACGACACGCTCCAGGCGCTTCGAGACAGCGAGACGGATGTCCGGCACGGGCGCCTGCATACCCTCGACGAGGTGAGGCGCGAGCTCGGGCTTGGCTGATCTGCGGCTCACACGCCGCGCGAGAAACGATCTCGAGGCTCTTCCCGGGAAGGTGCGAGGAGCCGTTCTCGACACCCTCGGCGGGATCCAGGTTCATCCTCAGGCAGCGGGCAAGCCGCTCGTGGGGCGGCTGCGTGGCCTCTGGTCCACGCGGGTCGGGAGCTATCGGATCCTCTACACCATCGACGACTCGGGCGGGATCGTCCGTGCGATCCGGCACCGCGCGGTGGCGTACGGCCGGCGGCGGCGGTCCTAGCTTGTTCGCGACCACAGGGCAGGATTGCTCGACCTTCCGCGGCCGGCCGTCGCGGGGCGTGTCGCGGTCCTGACGGAACGAGGCCGGTACGCACTGACCCGACTATGTGGGGTCAAGTCGCCAGCGCCCAAGGGCCGCGACGAGGACGATTCGCCCGAGTTCTGGGATCCGGCGACACGACGAGTATTCCCTCTAAAGGCGCCCGGATTTAGAAGGTATGTAGCCTGTCGGGCCATGACCTACGTGATCGCCGGCAGCTGCATCAAGGACGACTCCTGCATCGAGGTCTGTCCGGTGGACTGCATCCACCCCAAGCCCGGGGACCCGGACTTCGAGACCGCGGAGCAGCTCTACATCGACCCCGAGCTCTGCATCGACTGCGACGCCTGCGTGGAGGCGTGCCCGGTGGATGCGATCTTCGCCGAGTTCGAGATCCCGGAGAAGTACGACTACACGCTGGACCTGAACGCGGAGTTCTTCGCGGAGCGAAGCACCGCGGAGCGGACCGCCGCCTGATGGCCTCCACGCGACCGCGGGTGGCCATCGTCGGCGCCGGCCCCGCCGGGGCGTTCGCCGCCGCCGGGGTGCTGCGCGCGGGCGGCGACGCCGAGATCGACCTGTTCGAGCGACTGCCCACGCCGTGGGGGCTGCTGCGCGGCGGCGTGGCCCCCGACCACCAGGAGATCAAGCGCCTGGACGAGACCTTCGACCGCGAGACGCTGGGCCGGGGCTGCCGCTTCCTGGGCAACGTCGAGGTGGGCGTGGACATCTCGCACGCCGAGCTCATGCGCCACTACACGGCGGTGATCTACGCGACCGGCGCCCAGACCGACAAGTCGCTGGGGATCCCCGGCGAGGACCTGCCCGGGAGCTGGGCCGCCACGGAGTTCGTCGCCTGGTACAACGGCCATCCGGACTACCGCCGCCTCGAGTTCGACCTGTCGGCGGAGCGGGCCGTGGTGATCGGCAACGGCAACGTGGCGGCGGACGTCACGCGGATGCTCACGCTGAGCGCCGCCGAGCTCGAACGCACGGACGTGGCCGACCACGCGCTGGAGGCGCTGCGCGAGAGCCGCGTCCGGGAGGTTGTCGTGCTCGGCCGCCGGGGTCCCGCGCAGGCGGCGTTCACGAGCGCGGAGCTGCGCGAGCTGGGCAATCTCGACGGCGTGGAGCTGCGGGTCGATCCCGCGGACGTCGAGCTCGACCCTGTGTCGCGCGAGTGGCTGGCCGAGCACGGCACGTTCACCGCGCGCAAGAACGTGGAGCTGCTGCGCGGGTTCGCCGGCCGCCGGGCGCAGCCCGACGCCGGCCGGCGGATCGAGCTGCGCTTCCTGTCCTCTCCCCTGGACATCCGCGGGAACGAGCGGGTCGAGGCGGTCGTCGTCGGCCGCAACCAGATCGTGCGGTCCGATGACGGCGCGCTGAGGGCACGGGGCACCGACGAGGGCGCCGAGACCATCGACTGCGGACTCGTCCTGCGCTCGGTGGGGTATCGGGCGGTGCCGCTGCCCGATGTGCCCTTCGACGAGCACGGCTTTGTGCTGCCCAATGAGCGAGGGCGGGTGCTCACGCCCGGCGGCCGTCCGCTCCCGGGCGTCTACGCAGTGGGCTGGATCAAGCGCGGCCCCACGGGCATCCTGGGCACCAACAAGCGCGACGCCGAGGAGACGGCGGGTTGCCTGGCCGAGGACCTCCGGGCCGGCGCGCTGCCGCCACCGGCGGAGCCGGGTCGCGAGCAGATCGACGCGCTGCTGGCCGAGCGCAAGCCCGACCTGGTCACGGCGGAGGGCTGGCGCGCGATCGACGGCCAAGAGCTCGAGCGCGGCCGCGCCGGGCAGCGCCCGCGGGTGAAGCTGGCGTCACGGGATGAGCTGCTGGACGCGGCCGCCGCCCCCCGGCCTGCCTGACGAGCGCGGCCCGGCCCAAGCCTATTCGTCACCTGTCGCGCGATCCGCGAGCTCGCGGAAGCGCTCGACCCTGTGGTCCTGGGGGGTGAGGACGCGTGTCAACCAGCCCTCGACTTCCGTGCGGTCGAGATCCTCCTCGACGGCGAGGACCTGCTCGATGTCCAGCCAGTCCTTCGCTCGATCGAAGACGGCCTTGCAGACCACCAGATGCTCGGCCGAGAGGATCGGGATGCGATCCTCTCCGAACGGGACGAGGATCACGGCCTCCCGCATGGCGTCGTGGAAGGCGTCATACGCAAAGAAGACGTCGATGGGGTTTCGGCCCCACCACCATCGGCACTGACCGTCTCGCTCGATCGCCTCGCTCCCGACACCGCGGTCCTCAACACCGAGCGGCGACAGGGCCGAGAGCACGGCGGCGTGCTCCTCGGGAGGCGTGAACACGTTGACGTCGACGTCGATGGTGGCCCTCGGCTCGGCGTAGTAGGCGAGAGCCAGGGCGCCGCCCAGGGCGTGCGCGATCCGGGCCTCGCCAAGCCCATCGTGGATCGCGAGGACCTTCTCGGGCAGCGAGGGCTCGGTCACGGCGGCGTTGACCGGATGCGCGGGAACACGAGCGCGCCCCGGCGTGACGGGCCCGGGAACCGATCCGCGAGCAGGAGCAGGTCGCGCAGGGCGTGGCCGCGCTCCTCGGCCCCCGCTGCGATCCACGGCGCCACGGCGCGCTCGGAGTCGCTGGGGCCCTCGTCGGAGCTCGAGACCGCCTCGCTCAGCAGGCGTGCGACTGCCGGCGGCGGACGGTGTCCCGCCGCGAGCTCCGCGAGCAGGCTCGCGGCGGCGGCGGTGACCGGAGACTTCGCGATCGGGGCCCCGGCGCATCGAGCGGCTTGCCGGACGTCGGCGTCCGAGAGCGGCCGCTCGGCCCGGCGGCGCGCGTGCTCGATGACCTCCGGTGTGAGGGTCCTGAAGCTTGCGAGCGTGCGGCTTCGCGGTCCCCGGTCCGTCATTCGCGACTCCCGCAACTCCCAGCGGCCGCCGGCTCGAGCTGTCGCGTATGCCATAGTGGTTATTCTACCCACTACGCCCGTCGGCAGCTCACTCCTCCGGCTCGCGCCGCCGGAACGCCAGCTCGCGGATGTGCGCCTCGTCGACGTCGAGCACGCGCGCGCTGTGCCCGTCGATATCGATGGTCTCGCCGGCCTCCGGCCGCCTGCCCAGGCGCTCGATCACGTGGCCGCCGATGGTGCCCTCGTGGGCCCCGTCGAAGGGCGCGCCCAGACGCTCGCCGACGGCGAAGACGGGCGCGGAGCCCTGCACGAGCAGCTCGCCGCCCTCCTCGCGGAAGAGCTCGTCCACGTGCGGGTCGAACTCGTCCTCGATCTCCCCCACGATCTCCTCGAGCAGGTCCTCGAGCGTGAGCAGGCCGATGGTGGTGCCGTGCTCGTCCACGACCAGGGCCATGTGCTGGCGCGCCGCGCGCATGTCGCGCATGACCTCCTCGACGAGCGTGCCGTCGGCGATGCGCGGGAGCGGCCGGACGAGCTCGGCGACCGAGGAGGGGCGGTCGCCCGTCACCGCCCGCAGGAGGTCCTTGACGTGGACCATGCCGACGGGCTCGTCGAGACCCGAGGGCTCGCACACCGGCAGGCGGGTGCGGCCCGCGTCGAGCATGGCGTCCACCGCACCGGCGAGGTCCTGCTCGGTGGTGACGAACGCGATCTCCGGGCGCGGGATCATCACCTCGCGGGCCCGGCGGTCGCCGAACGTGAGCGCGTGCTCGGCGAAGCTGCGCTCCTGAGGGTCGATCAGCCCCAGCCGGTCGCTCTCGCGGAGCAGGCTCCGGATCTCGTCCTCGGTGTGGGGCTGGGATCCGCTCTCGCGCGCGGTCGGGATCCCGAACGGCTTGAGCAGCAGGTTGCCGAGGCCGTTGAAGAGGTCCACCAGCGGCTTGGTGGCGAGGTAGAAGGCGCGCATCGGCGGCGCGAGGAACACGATCGTCCGCTCGGTGCGCGCGATCGCGAGGCTCTTTGGCGAGAGCTCACCCACGACCACGTGCAGGAGGGTGATGATGCCGAAGGCCATCGCCCCCGCCAGCCCGATCCCGCCGACGACCGCGGCGTCGCCGAGGACGGGGTGGAGCAGATCCTCGAACACCGGCTTGCCCACGACGCCGAGCCCGATGCTGGCGATCGTGATGCCGAGCTGGCATGCCGCCAGGTAGGCGTCGATCCGGTCGACGGCGTGCCGGACCGATTTCGCCCCGGGTCTTCCGCGGCGCTCGAGCGCGTCCACCTGCGTGGGCCGCATGCGGGCGATGGCGAACTCGGTGGCCACGAAGAAGCCGTTGGCCACGACGAGCGCAAGCGCGATCACGAGCTCGAACGCCATGGGGGGAATCTACCCGGCCCTGCCCGCCGCCTCCCCCGGATCGGGCGTGCCCACCACGCGGACGCGGCCGCGGCGCGCCGCCGGGCGACCCTCACGGCGTTCCACGATCCCCAGCTCCTCCACCAGTGTGAAGAAGGCCTTGGCGAACGCCGACTCCGCCGTCTGGGCGCGCACCTGCTCCCAGTCGATCCGCTCCCGGAGTGCCCGTGCGATCTGCAGCATCGGCTCGAGGTCGAGCGAGTGCTCGTCGAGCACCAGCAGCTTCGTGGCGACCATGTCCTCGAGCGACATCACGAGCATGGGGATGGCGAAGACGTCCATCTGCTCTGCGCGCCCGAAGGCGCCGTCGTCGAGCTCGAGCCCCTTCGGGCGGAAGATGAGGTCGATCAGCGTGTGGCCGTGCCAGGCCTTGAAGAGCCAGTCCTCGGGCGGACGCTCGGTGCGCAGCCCCGCCTCGGCGAGCACCTCCAGCGCCCGTCCGGCGTCGCCGGGGGCCAGCATGAGGTCGAGGTCCTTGCGGCTCGGCGGCCCGCCGCGCACCCAGGCGGCCAGGCTGCCGCCGAGCATGAACGGCACGCCGGCGTCGCGAAGCGCGGCCGCCGACGCCTTCAGCGCCGCCTCGAGGTCCTCCGGAGCGGGCGTGCCGTGGTCCATGTGCGGCGTGCTACCCGCGACGAGCGCTTTTGACGCCCGCCATCAGCGGGTACGCCGAGCGCACATGCCCGACGCGACGATCCGGATCGCCGCCGCCGGCGACATCCACTGCGACGAGCACGCCCGCGAGCGTGTGGAGGCGGCGTTCGCCCGTCTCGACGGCGAGGCGGACATCCTGCTCTTGGCCGGCGACCTCACCACCCATGGGCGTCCCGACGACGCCCGCGTGCTGGCCGGCGCCTGCCGCGGCCTGGACATCCCGGTCTACGCGGTGCTGGGCAACCACGACTGCCACTCCGAGCGCGACCGCGAGGTGGTGGCGATCGTGGAGGAGGCAGGCGTCACCGTGCTCGAGGGCAGCCATGCCACCTGCGAGGTGCGCGGCGTGGAGGTGGGCATCGTGGGGACCAAGGGCTTCATCGGCGGGTTCCCGGGCTCGCACCTGCCGGATTTCGGGGAGCCGCTGCTGCGGCGCGTCTACGCGGCCACGAGCGCCGAGGTCGCGGCCATCGACCGCGGGCTGCGCGAGGTCGCGCTCTGCCCGGTCCGCGTGGTGCTCCTCCACTACGCCCCGGTCGCGCAGACGCTGGAGGGCGAGCCGCCGGGCATCTGGGCCTTCCTCGGGAGCGACCGCCTGGGCGCGCCGATCACCGAGCACGAGCCCGACCTGGTGGTCCACGGACACGCGCACGCCGGCCGCTTCGAGGGCGGCATCGGCGACGTGCCCGTGTTCAACGTGTCCGTGCCCGTGATGGGCCGCGACTTCTGGGTGTTCGAGCTGAGCGGAGCGGAGCGGCCGACGACGCCGATCCACTAGTACCCAACGGGGTCGGCCCTCTACGGCGTGTGCAGGTGGTTCTCCACGTCGCGCACGCCGGGGATGCTTCGCACCTGGGCCTCGATCTCCGTGACCTCCTCCACCCGCTCGACCTGCCCACGCAGCGACACGACCCCGTCGACGGCGTCGACGTTCATCTGCCCCTTGGGCGAGTCGGCGGGCCGGAACAGCTCGGTTCGCACTCGGTCGGCCAGCGCATGGTCGTCCGCCGGCGGGCTGTCCGGGGTGGCCGCGGCCTTGGCCCGGGCGGCCATCCCCGCCGCCTGCGCGCCGGCGGTCCGGGCGCCGCGCTCGGCCTCGCGGGCTTGGCCGCGGAAGAACGCCATCACCCGGTCCTGCGCCGTGTGACGGCGTCGGGTGCCCTCATCCGGGTCGAGAAAGTACGTGGCGATGGCCGTTCCGGCGATCGCCGTGAGGAGCTTGCGCATGATCTGCCTCCTTCTCTCTAGAAACGTAGGACGGCCCCGACGCCGCCGTGAGGGCCGAGGTCGGGGTGACGGCGGATGACGAGCACCTCGGCGGACTGCTCCAGCGCGCGCTCCACCATCCGCTCCACGATGTCGTCGCGCCGTTGCGTGGCGGTCCCGTCCGCGGGGCAGGCCTCGACGTTCTCCGGACCGAGCCAGCCGCAGGCCGGGCAGACGACGCCCGGCACGGTGTAGCCCTCGGCGATGAGGAGCGCCTCCACCCGCTGCTCGGCGAGCGCCTCCAGCACAGTGCCCAGACCACTCGTGCCGTGCCCGTCGGGGCGGGCGACCCCGACCTGCAGGCGGTCCAGCACCTCACGCTCGCGGAGGGTCTCGCGTTCCTCGATGCGAGGGGCCGCCGCCTGGCGGACGTCGGCGGCGGTCGTGTTCTCCACGTCGATCTCCACCCGGCCGGCGAGGCGCTCGCGCAGGTACGGATGGAGCTTCTCCTCCACCTCGGTCACGAGCTCCGGAGGGGCGCCGACCAGCAAATGGTCGAACGGACGCAGGCGGTAGCGGCGGAAGAGCGCGCCGATCGTGCGGCGCACGTGCTGGGCGGCCTCGTTCTCCACGCTCGCCTCGTAGTTGCGCTGCGACCAGCCGCCCTGGTCGTGCTGCCCATGGGTGTCGCTGGTCACGCGCGCCACCTCCTCGAGCGACCCCGCGGTCCCGCGGAACATCCGTCCCACCCTCCGGTTCACGAGCAGCACGCACCAGTCCGCGCCGGGCGCGGCCTCCACGAGCGGCTCGACGTAGGGGGTGTCGTCCACCACGACGCGCGCCGCGGCCCGGCGACTCAGGCGCACCACGTCGAACAGGTCGGAGCTGCTGGAGCGGAACACGGCCACGGCTCGGGCGCCGTTCGCGGGCAGGCTGCCGCGCTCGAGGTAGGCGGTCACCTCGTCGAGGTCCCGCCGCAGCGCGACCTCTTCCTCGTGCGACAGCTCGGCGGCGCGCACCTGGCGCCCGGCCTCGTCCACCAGGGAACGCACCTGCGCGCTGCGCGCCGGCGGGGTGGCGAACTCCGACGGCTCGAGGTCCACGTACACGCTCAAAACCGGGCCGCTGCCGGTCTCGGCCAGCCGTCGCGCCGTGTCCGCCTCCAGATCGTAGGTACGCGGTGTCGTGGCGGCCATGCTCAACCGGCGGCGGAGAAGTAGAAGCGCGTGTCGGCCATGCCGGGCCGCTACCCGAGGCACCCGTGGCGAAACCGCCGCTACCGTGCCCTGCATGGCTCGCCGGGCCCCCATGCTGCTGCTCGCCGCGGTTGCGCTCGCCGCCACCGGCTGCGGCAAGAAGGAGGTCACCGTCATGGCCCCGGAGGCGGTGGCCGAGCGGGCCGACGCTCCCGCCGACCCGCCCAGCGGCTGGCGCACGCACGAGAACGCGCGCGCCGGCTTCACGATCGCGCTGCCGCGCAGCTGGCGCGCCGGCCTGCGCGGGGGCGCCACGCGCATCCGCTCGGGCGACGACACCGTGATCGTCTCCCTCCAGGCCGACCGATCGGAGGCCGGGCGTACCACCCCCGCCTCCGAGTACGCGCTCGCGACCTTCGAGGCGCTCCCCGGCTACCGCGACCTGGAGGGCAGGGGCGCGGACGCACCCGAGTCGCCATACGAGACGGCCCGCGCGAGCGGCAGCGGCACGCTGTCGGAGAGCGGCCGGCGCCAGCGCGTGTCGGTCACGGCCTTGCGCCGCGCCGGGCAGGTGACCTACGCCGCGGTGGCATTCTCGGACCCGCGGGCGCGCGCGGGGCGGGAGACGCTCGACCGCGCGCTGGCCACGCTCCGCGCCCAGCCGCCCGGCTGACGCATCGAACGTCGCGGAGCATCCCCCTGGGGGGCCGGCGCGCGACGTTCGAGCGCTTTCAGCGGTCCGGGCGGTCCGGGTACACGTCGTCGATCGTGGTCAGCGCCACGTACGGCGCTCGCGCAGCGGCCTCGATGGCCTCGCCGCCGCCCGCGAGGCGGTCCAGCACGCTGACCACGCCGGCGACCTCGAAGCCCTCCTCGCGCACCCGCTCGATCGCGGCGAGCGTGGAGCCGCCGCTGGTGACGACGTCCTCCACCACCAGGCAGCGCTCTCCCGGCTCGAGGAGCGGGCCCTCCACCCAGCGCTGGAGGCCGTGCTCCTTGCGCTCCTTGCGGACGAAGAAGGCCTTCACGTCCGCCCCTGCCGCCAGCGCCGAGCAGGCCACCGGGTCGGCGCCCATCGTCATGCCGCCAACGGCCGTGACGCCGCGCTGGGCCGCCTGCGCAGCCACCAGCTCGCCGAGCGCCATGAAGCCCTCGCGGCGCAGGATGGCGCGCTTGGCGTCCACGTAGTACTGGGCGGTGGCGCCGCTCGTGAGCGTGACCTCGCCGACGACCAGCGCGTGCTCGCGCAGCCCCTCCACGAGCCGCTCGTGGGCGCTCATCCGCGCGCCCGCGCGCCGCGCCGGACGCCCAGCCACAGCCACAGCGGGTAGGTGGCGAAGATCAGCAGCGCCACGACGTGGGTTCCCGCGCCCACCCTCTGCTCGTCGATGCGCAGCACGCCCGAGTTGATCATCCAGTCGCGCCCGCTGCGAGCCCGGCACGCCCGCCACAGCGGTCGCGTCCAGGCCTGGTTGAGATAGAGCGCCCCGCTCACCACCCAGAACACCGCCACGGTGGCGGCTCCGAGCTCGCGTTCGCGCCCCGGCGCCGCGCGCGCGTAGGCCTGTCCGTTCAGATAAAGCAGGGGCGGGTCGATAAGGAAGGACATGGCGCGCGATTATGCATGCGCGGCCCGATGATCGGCGGGCTGCTTCGACTCGCCTCGACGGCGGCCACGGTGCTCGTGGTCGTCGGCTTCGCGCTGTTCGCCCTCGACGAGACCCGCGAGGGCTCGGCCGCCACGGTGTCGCGGATCGCCGATGCCTCGGGGGGCGCGGCCGAACGTGAGCGCGAATCCCACAACGGCGGCGTCCGCGAAGCGATCGACGACGTGAACGACGTCCTGCTCACCCCCTTCGAGGGGATCGTGTCCGGCACGGACAGCGAGTGGGTGCGCCACGGGGTGCCGGCGCTGCTCGGCTTCCTGCTCTACGGCCTGGCGCTGCGACTCCTGGCCAACATCCCTCAGGGCCGGCGGCCCGAGCCGCTGGGCTGGGACGTGCCGCGCTAGCGATATACGTCGATGCGGTCCCCGCGGTCGATCCAGCGGTCGATCGACCTGGCGTTGGGGATGGGCACCCGCAGGCAGCCGTGGCTGGCGGGGTGGGTGGGCACGGACTTGTAGCCGTGGATGGCATAGCCGCGGATGAAGTAGTTCGAGTGCACCATGCCGAGCGAGTTGGTGCCGGGCTGCTTGCGGTAGAAGCGGAAGGAGCCGAGCACGGTGGGCGTGGCCGACGTGCCCGACGAGGTGGGGTAGATCCGCACCGGCTCGCCGTCACGCGCCAGGACGAGCACCTGGCGCGAGAGGTCGGTCTCGACGTGCTTGCCGTGGTTCGGGTACTTGAGCCTGAATCCGCCGCGGCCGCGCAGCAGCATCTCGAAGACCTCGCGGGTGGCGCGGGTGGTGCGGGCCATCCGGTTGGTCTTGCGGAAGGCGAGCACCGCGCGGCCGGTGGCGGCGTCGTAGCGCCCGCCGCGGGAGGTGACGAACGCGAGGCGGTCGAGGCCGCGCTGGAGCACCCGCACCCTGGCGCCGCGCTGGCCGGGCCGCGCGCTCCACGACACGGCCGTGACGGCCTCGCGCTCGAACAGCGCCACCTGCTCGGGCGTCTCCTCGTGGAAGGCGCGGATGAGGTAGCGGCCGCTGCGGCGCGCCGTGAAGCGGTAGGTGAAGCGGCCAACGTCGTCGTCCTTGCGGATGAGCATGCGCCGCCGGCGCGCCTCGCGCCCGCCGCGGGTGATGGTGACGACGACGTACTGGCGGGGCGCGTACTCGCTGAGGGCGCCGCGCACCTCCACCCGCTGACCCTTCGCCACGTACGTGCGGTTGCGGTCGTCGATGCCGGAGTCCACCCGCAGCACGAGCCGCCCGCGGGCCTGCTCCGCCTCCTCGGCGGGCTCCTCCTCCTGGGCGAGAGCGGGCGGGGCGAGCAGTGCAGGGAGGAGCAGCAGCGGGGCGGCGGCGCGCTTCATGGCCGCCACTGTACGCGACGCTGGAGACGCGGCACCATTACGCAAGCGAGAATCATGGGCGCCCCGAAGGCCGCCGCCAGCGCCGGGCTCGCGTCGGTGGTCACCGCGTAGGCGAGCGTGTTGTTGATCACGTGGAGCGCGATGCAGGGGTAGAGCGACCCGGTGCGCTCGTACACGAGGCACAGCACCACCCCGAGCGCGGCGAGCACCGGGACCGCCTCCCATCCCGTGAAGATGTGGATGGCGCCGAACACGCCGCCGCCGACCAGCGCGGCGCTCCAGACGTTCATGCTGCCCCGCAGCGCGCGGTAGAAGAAGCCGCGGAAGAACAGCTCCTCGCCGATCGGCGCGATCACCACGAACAGCAGTCCGGCGTTGATCAACCCGAAGGTGCCCTCGTCCGCCCCGACGTCCTCGGGCGTGGTCTGCTCCTCCGGCGTGCCCACGATCAGCCCGTAGGCCACGACGAAGGTGATGTAGGCCACGTAGCCGAGGGCCGACCAGCCCACGGCCGGCCAGAAGCGCGTCCCGGTGAGCCCGAAGTGCCAGGCGCGGGGCCGCGAGGTCATCCACGCGAAGCCCACCGCCGTGCCCACCAGCACCGCGTTGAGGATAAGCGTGCTGAGCAGCGCCCCGGCCGGCGTGAGGTCGCCGTCGTCGGAGGCGAGGATGATGACCGGGGTGGCGAGGATGTTCGAGCCGATGAAGCCGGCGGCGAAGCCCGCGAACGCGTACCACCAGGGCCAGCGCGGGCGCGGGTCGGCGCCCTCGGGCAGCTCGGGCGGCTGCGGCGGCGCGGGGTGTGCGAGCGTGCTCACCGGGATGAGATTAGGGAGGGCAGCTCGCCGAGCGAGCGGATGACCTCGGCGCCGCCCGGCTCCTCGCCGTCGCGGGCCAGCAGGACGGCTCGGATGCCGCAGGCCGCGGCGCCGCGCACGTCGTTCTCCAGCGAGTCGCCCACGAACACGGCCTCCTCCGGCGTGCAGCCGGCCAGCTCGAGCGCGGCGACGAAGACCGCGGGGGCGGGCTTGGCCGCCCCCGCCACGGCGGAGGAGACGGCGCCGTCGAGCTCCGCCGCCAGGCCGGCGCGCCCGAGCGCCTCCGGGAGCGAGCAGTCCCAGTTCGACGCCGCGACGAGCGTCAGGCCGTCCGCGCGCAGCGCCCGCAGGGCCGGCGCGGCGTCCTCGAACGGGGTGAAGACGAGCGCGGCGAGCATTGCCTCGCGCACCTCCGGATGCCGCTCGGCCGGGAGCGCCAGGCTGCGGACGATCTCGCGGGCGCACCGGTCCCGCAGGTCGTCCAAGCCCTCGGGCGTGACGCCGTCCATGTGGTGGTCGAGGTAGTAGCCGATCTCCGCGCCGATCGCGGCAGCGGACTCGTGCTCCTCCACCTCGATCCCGCGCGCGGCGAGCTCGGCCCGCAGCGCCGGCGCGGGATCCTCCAGCCGCAGGAGCGTGCCGAGCACGTCGAGGAGGACCGCGCGCACGGCTACGCCACCCACTGCCAGGTGGCGAACCAGGTCGTGAGCAGCCCGAGCAGCACGGCCGAGACAGCCACCGCCCGGTCGGTCAGCCGCCGCTCCTCGCAGACCACCGCGAGCCACATGAAGACCGGGAAGAGCACGGCCACGAAACGGCCGAGCGACATCAGCGGCTCCCCCGACACGGGGAACGACAGCGGCAGCAGGAGCGCCGCGGTCACGTACGCGCCGTAGGCGGGCGGCAGCCGCCGCCACACTCCCGCGGCCGCCACCGCCGCGAAGACGAGGAAGCCGAAGTCCACGAGGTTGCGGCGGGCCAGCTCGCCCACGCCGCCGCCCTCCCCGAGCGCGCCGGCCCCCTCCCAGGCCGCGTCCAGACCGTGCCAGGCGCCCACCAGCGGGCCCGCGAACGAGCGGTCCCAGGCCTCCTGGAGACCGAGGTAGGCGAACGGGTCGTCCTGGGCGATCCAGAGGTAGGCGGTGTAGGCGGCGATGCCCGCCGGCGCCAGGCCGAGCCACAGGACGTCACGGCTCCTGCGCGGCGAGCGCCACCAGAGGATGAGCAGCGGCACGAGCAGCAGGATCCCGGCGCTGCGCGTGGCCGACGCGGCCCCGGCGAGCGCGCCCGCCCACGCCCAGCTCCCCGTGCGGGCGGCGTAGAAGGCGCCCACGGACACGAGCAGGAACAGGCTCTCCGAGTACGGGGCGCCGAAGAACAGGGAGGCGGGGAAGAACGCGAGCAGCGCCAGGGTGGGACGTGCGTAGGTGCGCCCGAGCTCGAGCTCCACGAGCCGGTGGAGCAGGTAGAGGGCGCCCAGGAAGGCGACGAGGGAGACCGCGTAGGAGGCCACCAGCAGGGCCCCGGGCGACGCACCGGCGCCGGCGACGAACACGAGCAGTGGGTAGAGCGGGAAGAAGGCGGCGTCCACCCCGCTGGCGCCGTAGCCGTTCCAGGCGATCGACAGGTACCAGACCGCGTCCCAGTGGGCGAGCGGCGAGAACAGCTGCTCGGCCAGGCCGTCGAACGGGCGCGTGAGCCCCGGGGCGTCGAAGCGCTCGCGGTTGCCCGTGGCCTCCAGCGACACCGCCGCGAAGACCGCCACCCCGAGGACGACGAGGCGGCTGGCGAGCAGCACCCGCCACGCCGCGCCCAGCGCGACGCGGCGCTCGGCGACGGGCAGGGCGCGGGCCGTGGCCCCCGCGCCGATGGCGTGATCGGCGGCTTTCATCGTGGGGTGCAGGATGACCGCTGCTCTATCCTCAGGTCGCGACGGCTGACGAGCCGTCCCCCATGACGCACCGCCAGCGACAGATGCGGCGCCGCCGGAGGCGTGGCCGTGGACGAGGAACCCTCCTCAGCGTGGGTGTGGTGGGCCTGCTCGTGGTGGTCGCGGCGATGTCCGGCGTGGGCTACATCGTGGCCATCGCCGCCACCGCCCCGGACCTCGACGAGCTCCAGCCCATCGACAAGGGGGCCACATCCGTGATCTACGCGGCCGACGGCTCGCGGCTGGGCTACGTGCAGTCGGACATCATCCGCGACCCGATCGCGTGGCGGGACATGCCGATCGAGCTCAAGCGCGCCACGGTGGCCATCGAGGACGAGCGGTTCTACGAGCACGAGGGCGTGGACTACGAGTCGATCGTGCGCGCCGCGATCAAGAACGTCGAGTCCGGCAAGAGCCTCCAGGGCGGCTCCACGATCACCCAGCAGCTCGTGCGCGCCCTCTACATCAAGGACCCCGAGCGCGACCTCAACCGCAAGATCCGCGAGGCCAAGCTGGCCTCCGAGCTCGAGCAGAAGCGCTCCAAGCGCTGGATCCTGCGCGAGTACCTGAACTCGGTCCCGTTCGGCACCGTCAAGGGCCGCACCGCCGTCGGCATCGCGGCGGCGGCGTCGGTGTTCTTCGGCAAGCGCCCGGAGCGGCTCGAGCTGCACGAGGCGGCTCTGCTCGCCGGCCTGCCACAGGCGCCCTCGCAGTACAACCCGTTCCGCAACCCCACCGCCGCCATCGAGCGCCGCAACGAGGTGCTCCAGGCGATGGTGGACAACGGCCACATCTCGCCGGGACGCGCCGAGCGGGCCATGGCCGAGGAGCTCGGGCTCAACCCCGGTCGCCGCTACACCAGCCGCCGCGAGCCGTACTTCTTCGACTTCGTCCAGGAGCTGCTGATCGAGGAGTACGGGGTCAACGTGTACCGCCAGGGCGGGCTCAAGATACACACGACGATCGATCCCGATCTGCAGAAGGCGGGCAAGGAGGCCATCGACTCGCGCCTGAACCTGCCCGGCGACCCCAGCGGCGCGGTCATCGCCATCGACCCGTCCAACGGCCACATACGGGCGATGGCCAACAGCGGCAGCTACAGCGACCGCACCTTCAACCTCGCCGGGCAGGGGCATCGCCAGCCCGGCTCGGCCTTCAAGACGATGGCGCTGGTCACCGCGCTGCGCCAGGGCGTGAACCCGCGCTCCACCACCTACGTCTCGAAGAAGCTGGACCTCCAGATCCCGGGCTATGGCAACTGGAGCGTCTCGACGTACGACAACTCATACGGCGGGCGCATGGACCTCGTGCGGGCCACGCTGAAGTCGGACAACACCGTCTACGCCCAGCTCGCGCTCGACCTGGGGCCCGAGAACGTGGCGGAGACCGCGCACCTGCTGGGCATCAAGTCCAAGCTCGACTCGGTTCCGTCGGAGACGCTCGGCGGCCTCACCAGGGGCGTGTCCCCGCTGGAGATGGCCTCGGCGTACGCCACCCTCGCGGCCGGCGGCATGCGCTCCGAGCCCAAGGCCATCACGAAGGTGGAGTTCCCGGACGGCAAGTCGGACGAGCTCGGCGAGCCGGAGCGCAAGCGGGTGATCTCCGACGGCGTGGCATACGAGGCCACGCGGATCCTGCAGCAGAACGTGCAGAGCGGCACCGGCGGCAACGCGCAGATCGGCTGCCCGGCCGCCGGCAAGACCGGCACCACCGACAACTTCGCGGACGCGTGGTTCGTGGGCTACACGCCCGAGCTCGCCACCGCGGTCTGGGTGGGCTATCCGAACGCGCGCAAGCCGATGCGGGGCGTGCACGGGATCAACGTGGCCGGGGGGACCTTCCCCGCTCAGATCTGGGGCGGCTTCATGAACTACGCCAAGGGCAGCTTCTGCGGCGGCTTCGCGCAGCCGAGCGAGCCGGTGCAGTTCAAGCCGTTCTTCGGCAAGTACTCGAGGACGGGCACCTCATCCGACCGTGACTACAGCTACACGCAGCCGCAGCGGCAGCAGGGCCAGGGCAACGAGAACGGCGGGACGTCGCCCGACGACGGGGGCGAGGACTTCGACCCGCGCCTGTACGAGTCGCCGCCGCAGGACGAGCCCGAGTCGCCGCCCGAGCGCGACCGCGGCAATGGAGACGGCAACGGGCGCGGCAATGGCAACCGCGGCGGTGAGGACGGTGGCGGCCCGGTGGACGGCGGCCCGGGCGGCGGTGCCCCGGCCGCGCCCGGAGACGCCTAGCCCGCAACCTCGATGAGGGGTCTCGTCGCGCTGGCGGGGCTCTGCCTCGTCTACGTCGCACTCGCCGCGCTGTGGGCCGAGCCGGGCTCGGACGTGGTGCTCGCCACGGCGGGCGGGTCGCCGGACTGGCTGCTGGGACCGCTGCGCTTCGCCGGCCTCCCTTTTGCGGATGGCTCCCTCTCGGGCCCGCTGTTCTATGCGGGGCTGTGGCTCGCACTGCTGCTGTACGGCGCGGTGCTGCTGCGCTCGGCCGACATCTCCCGGCGCGTGGCCTTCGGCTCGATCGCCGCCCTCCACGGGCTGTTCCTGCTGGCGCCGCCGCTGCTCTCGCAGGACGTGTTCTCCTACATCGCCTACGCGCGGCTCGGAGTGGAGCACGGCCTGGGCCCGTACACCCATGCCCCGCTCGACATCCCGCTCGACCCGGTCTTCCCCTTCGCGGGGTCCAAGGACGCCGTGTCCGTCTACGGGCCGGTGTTCACGCTGCTCACCTACCCGCTCTCCCCGCTCGGCGTGCCGGGCGCGCTGTGGGTGTTGAAGGTGGTGGCGGCCCTCGCCTCGCTCGGGGTGGTGGCGCTCGTGTGGCGCGGCTGCGAGCGGCGCGGGCGCGATCCGGTGGCGCCGGCGCTGTTCGTGGGCCTCAACCCGCACGTGCTGGTGCACGTGGTGGGAGGAGCGCACAACGAGGCGCTGGTCATGCTCGCTGCGATGGGGGGCGTGGTGCTGTTCGTCGCGGGCAGCGAGCGGGCGGGGCCCGCCGTGGCCACCGCGGCGGCAAGCCTCAAGGCGTCCGCCGGGCTCGTGGTGCCGTTCCTCGTGCTGGGGGCGCGCTCCTGGGCGCGCGCGCTCGCGGCGGCCGTGGCCGCGGCGGTGGCGATCGCCCTGGTCGCGCTGGCCGGCTTCGGCGCGGACGCGCTTGATGCGCTCGGCCTCCTCAGCTCCAACCAGGAGCGCACGTCGCGCTTCAGCTTCCCCTACAAGACCGCGGAGCTGCTGGGCACGATCCTCCCCGGCGAGCGGCTGGACTACCGCTCGGCGGTACGCGTCGCCTACGCCGCGGCCTTCGGCGGCGTGGCCCTGTGGCTGCTCCACCGCACCTGGCGCGGGCGCATCGACCCCGTGGCCGCGGCTGCCTGGACGACTGTGGCGATCCTGGTGGCCTCGGCCTGGCTCGTGCCCTGGTACGCACTCTGGCTGCTGCCGCTCGCGGCGCTGGTCGATGACCGCCGCCTCTGGATCGCCTCGTTCGGGCTCAGCGGCTGGATGCTGGCGATCGCGGTCCCGCTGTAGGCGGTGCCCCGCGGCGGCCGATCAGCGTGGCCACTCCGAGGTACACCAGCTCCGCCAGGGTCTGGAAGATGCGGAAGGCGACCGCTATCGCGATCGCCACGCTCCCCGGCAGCACCACGTCCAGCGCCGCGGCGATCGTGGCGTCGCGCGTGCCCAGACCGGCGGGCACCACGAACGTGAGCACGGCCACGCAGAAGCCCACCGAGTAGGAGGCGGCCACATACGGGAGGTCCTCCACCCCCACCGGGTGCAGCGCGGCGGCAAACGCGAAGAGGGAGACGCCCACCAGCAGCCACAGCATCACGTAGACGAGGACGAACCCGAGCACGCGCGAGAACGGCAGCGAGCGGGGCAGCGGCTCCCGGCCAAGCTTGCGCAGGCCCCGGTCGGCGAGCGGGTGGAAGACGCGCGGGTGCAGCGCCCCGAGCGCCAGCGGCACCAGGGCGAAGACCGCGAAGCGCGCGGGCACGTCCTCGAGCGGCGGCAGCGTGACCACGAAGTAGGACCCCACCACCACCGCGGCGGCCAGCGAGCAGCCCACCTCGTACACGACGCTGGCAAAGCAGGCCCGCTTGCCCACCCCGTGGCGCTCCGCGAGCACCAGCCGGCCGACGAGCGACAGCACGCTCGTGGGCACGTAGCGCGCCACCAGCGCCTTGGTGAAGACGGCATGGCCGGGCGCCGGGTCCAGGCGCTCGCCGAGCGAATGGAGGATCGCGAGCCAGGCCTGCCCGCTGGCCGCGTAGAAGAGCGCGGCGGACGCCACGGCCAGCGCGAGCCAGCCCGGCTCGAAGCGCCAGTCGTGGTCGGGCAGCTTCCCGAGCTGGGTGGCGAGGAAGACACCGACGAATGCCACCACGAGCACCACGACCACGGCCTTGACCGCGCGCCCGCGGGGCGAGTCGCCGGAGCCGAGCTCGCCGATCCCCGCGGCTGCCCTGCCGGCGCGCTCGAGCAGCGTGGACGGCCGGGGGGCCTCAGGCATGTGGTGGACTCTAGGGCGTGGCCGAGCTGGAGCTGATCGCGGCGATCGAGCGCATGCTGGGCGTGCGCGGCGAGCGGATGGTGCGCCCGCCGGGCGACGACGCGGCCGTGGTGCGGGCCCGCCCGCTCGCCGTCACCTCGATCGACACCGTGGTCGAAGGCGTGCACTTCCACCTGGCCACCCACTCCCCCGCCGACGTGGGCCACACCGCGCTCGCCACGGCGCTGTCGGACCTCGCGGCCATGGGCGCCGACCCCGGCGAGGCATACGTGGGCCTCACGCTGCCTCCGCACGTGGACTCCGGCGGCGCCCTGGCGCTGGTGGAGGCCATGGAGGAGCTCGCCGCCCGCTGCGAGACCACGATCGCGGGCGGCGACGTCACGAGCGGGCCCGTGCTGAGCGTGACCGTGGCCGTGACCGGCTGGGCCGACGCCGAGGACGAGCTCGTGGGGCGCGACGGCGCCCGCCCACACGACCTGGTGGGCGTCACCGGCGACCTGGGGGCGTCTGCCGCGGGATTGCTGGGGCTGCGCGGCACGGCGGCCCCGAACGAGGCGCTGGTGGCCCGCCACCTGCGCCCCGAGCCGCGGCTGGCGGCGGGCCGCGCGCTCGCGCGCGCGGGGGCGAGCGCGATGATCGACCTCAGCGACGGCCTGGCCACCGACGCGGGACACGTGGCGGCCCGCAGCGGTGTGGAGCTGGCGATCGGGCTCGGCGAGTTGCCGCTGGCGGCGGGCGTCGCCGAGGTGGCGCGGGACACGGGGCGCGAGCCATCCGAGCTCGCGGCCACGGGCGGCGGCGACTACGAGCTGCTCGTGACCTTCCCGCCGGAGGCGCGCGAGCGGGCAGAGGCCGCCGCGGCGTCCGCCGGCAGCGCGCTGACCTGGCTAGGAGAGGTCCGGGCTGGAGCGGGCGCGCAGCTTCTCGATGCTGCGGGGCACCCGGTCCGGCTCGCCGGCTTCGAGCATCTCCGCGAGGCGTGAGCCGAGGAACCAATCGGTGCGGCCGCGCCGCACGATGGCTTCGGCGATCGCCTCCGCATCGATCACGTACTCCCCGCGCTCGAGGCGACGGGCAAGGTCGGGCTGGTGCTCGCTCACAGGGACGCTCCACTCCGCCTATCGGGTGGTGGGCACGGGGGCATCACGAAGAGCGCCGCCCGCTAGAACGCCCGTCCACGGTGAGCTCCGATTCCACCTGCCGGGCGAAGACGACGATCCGCTCGGCCGCGCTGTACTTGGGGTGGCACGCGGACAGCACGAGCCGGTCGTAGCTCACGCGCCGCACCACCTCGACCGCCGTCGGCGGCACGATCCGCGCGCCCTCGACGCGGTAGGTGAAGCGGCCGTAGGGCATCTCGACGGTGATCCGGTCGCCCTTCTCGAGCTTGTCGACCTCGTTGAATGGCGCGCCGTAGGTGGTGCGGTGGCCGGCGACCCCCACGGTGCCGCGCATGCCGGGCAGGGACGTCCGCGGGTAGTGCCCCGGGCCCTCGCGCAGCTCTCCGGCGTCGGTGCCCTCGACGATCACGCGGCTAACGCCGATGCCCGGGATGCGGATGCGCCCGATCGCGTCGCCCTCGTCCGTGCGCCGGCGCAGCGAGCGGGCCAGGAAGGCCAGTTTCTCGCGATCCTCGGCCAGCCGGGCCAGCGCCCGGGCCTCGGCGGCCGTCAGCCCGTCGAGGCGGTCGAGCTCGTCCTCCAGCGCAGCCTGTCGCAGCTCGGCGTAGATAGCCGAGAACGGCTCCTGCCAGGCCAGGGTGACCCCCACATCGGCGAGGAGGAGGACCCCGGCCGCGATCAGGACGGTGGACAGCCCTCGCAGCCAGCGCATCGTCACTCTGACCTTAGAGGCTGTCTCAGAATCCCGCGTGTGCGGCTGGCATGCGCGGGGGGTTCTGAGACAGCCTCTTACCCAGGAGGGCGCCCGGCCGAAGCAGGTCCGCCGCGGAGGCGGGCGTGGAGGTCGCGCAGCTCGGCCGCGGCCGAGGCCGGCGAGTGGCGGTCCCGTACGGAGTCGAACCAGGCGCGGGCGCGGTCGTGGGCCCGGGGGTCGGCCGCCAGACGCAGCACCGCGGCGGCCAGGGTGGCGGGCTCGGCGTCCGCGCACAGGACGCCGGCCTCGCCGCTCTCGAGCAACTCGACCGCGGCGTTGTCGGGCTCTTGCACGAGCACGGAAGGCAGCCCGTGGGCGGCCGCCTCGAGCACCACGAGCCCGAAGCCCTCGCGGGTGGTGGGCAGGACCAGTGCCCGCGCGCGCAGCATCGCCGCGCCCAACTCCTCCTCTCCCACGAAGCCGGGCACCTCCACCGCTCCCTCACCAAGCGCCGCGGCGGCGCTCTCCACGCGCTCCCGCTCGGGGCCGTCGCCGTACACCACGCCGCGCCAGGACGGGTCGTGGCGGCGCAGCTCCGCCACCACCGCCGGGAGCAGGTGCGCGCGCTTCTGCGGCACGAGCCGGCCCGCGAACAGCACGAGCGGCTCGCGGCCCTCGGCGCCGGCCCGCCCGGGCGGAGCGCCCGCCGGGGGGAACTCGGGGACCACCGTGGCGCGGCCCCCCAGACGGGCGGCGTGGAGTCGCGAGAACGTGACCGCGGCGTCTCCCGTGCGCATGGCCAGCCCCTGCACGAGCCGCCCGAGCGCGCCTCCGAGCCGGCCGCGGCGATCGCGCCAATCCTCCGGCGACAGCACCTCGTGCCAGTCGGCCACCAGTGCGGTGCGGCGATGCGGCAACAGCCCGACCCGCGCCGCCAGTATCGCCAGGCCCTGAGGAAACGAGCACACGTGCACGACCTCGTAACGCCCGCCATTCCAAAGCAGGTGACGGGCCAGGGCCAGCGGGAAGCCCAGCCGCCCACCGCGCCCGAGGCCCACGATCTCCACGCCCGAGGGGGTCAGGTCTTGCGATGCAGCAACAGAACTCGAGCCGAAGGCTCCTGGTGCTGCATTGCAAGACCTGACCCCCTCCGAGCCGCCGGAGACAGTCCGGCTCACCAGCGTCACGGGCTGCCCGTCCCGCCCCATCTCGGCCGCGATCGCCGCATACCACCGCTCCGCGCCGCCGATCGTGTGCGGCCACAGGTGGTCGTAGACGAGCGCGACGCGTCCGCTCAACGCTCCGGCCCCAGCGCCGACTTCGTGCCCCCGAGCGAGCCGGGCCCCTTGTAGCTCGAGGGGCCGCGCAGCCTGGGTCCGGCGGGCGGCGGGGCGTCGCCCGCGCGCAGCCGCGCGATCACCACCACCAGCACCGTGCCGAAGAGCCCGAGCAGCAGCGCGCCGAGGATCGACGTGAGGAAGCCCACGTGGCCGCCCGTGACGAGCAGGAAGAGGTACCAGAGGCCCTCGAGCGGATCGAGGCCGAGGCGGGCGAGGTAGTAGATCGTGACCCCCGCGGGGCCGATGAGCCCGGCCGCCACCAGCGCCGCGCTCACGCCGGGGCGGGCGTCGGCCACCATGGCGAGCATCCACAGGTGCACCGCGGGCACGAGCACGAGCGCGGCGAACGGGTTCACGAACCACACCACCACGCCCGCCGCGCTGAGCGCGAATGCCGTGGCGGCCCCCGCGCCCGGCGAAGCCGGACGGCCGGTGGCGCCCGCTCGCCGCGCCAGCAGCGGCCGCACCAGCAGCCACGCGAGCGCCACGGCCGCGGCCACGAGCAGCAGCGTGACCACGGCCGACCCGTCGAAGGCGAGCGAGCTCGGCGGCGTCGGAGCCGGCGGCGCCTCGGGCGCCTGGCCCACGAGCACGAGGAACTCGGCCACCACGAAGCCGATGAGGAACGGAGCCGCCGCGGCCAGGGTCCACACCCACCAGCCGGCCAGGCGCTCCTTGCGCCGGCGCGCGCGGGCGGCGGCGTCCACCGAGGCGATGAGCGGCGGCAGCAGCAGGGCCGCGGCCAGCAGGGCGAGCGCCCACGCGGGCATGACGTTGCGCGCGCCGATCACGTAGGCCTGGGGCCCGTGCTCGAGGTCGCGGCCGCTGTCGAGGGCGGTGGCCGTGCGCAGGACGGCGCGGCCCAGTTCGCCGAGGCGCTCCCCGTCCGCGTCCTCGACTTCGCGCGAGCCGGGGGGCGGGGGCAGCTCGCCGCTGCCGGAGATGCGCACGGCGGGCGCCCCGTCCTCGATGAGCACGCCCTGCGCCCCGATGCCGATGGGGAACGACAGGCGGGCGACCTGGCCCAGCGAGCCCTCGTCGTCGGGAATGCCGCCCAGCTCCTGCCGCAGGGACGAGGCCGCCGTGCGCTGCAACCCGATCGATCCGCGCGAAGCGTCGTTGGACCACTGCACCACGAGCGGGCCTCGCGATCGCGAGGCCGCCAGGTTCGACAGCACGACGATTCCCCGCACCGGCCCCTGCTCGCGCACGGTGCGCAGCAGCCGCTCGGCCCCGGCGTCGCCCACGCTCGAGCCGTCAATCGAGGCGAGCACCACGGTGGCCTCGGCGGATCGCCCCTCGTAGATGCGCGCCAGCTCGAGCAGCGCGGCGGTGTCCGCCGCGCTGCCGACGGCGTCCGGGCCCTCGTCCGCGGTGTCGCGCGCGGCGGCGATCACGATCTGGTCGCGCACCGAGCCGGGCTTCCGGGCCACGACGTTCTCGAGCCGCGCGCCGTCGGCGCTGAAGCGCCGGCGCACAACGGGGTCGAATCCGCGTGCGGCGAACTGGCGCGCCACGAGGTCCGCCACGGCCTGGTTGCCCAGCGATCCCGGCCGCCGGTCGGGGTTGCTCTGGGCGATGTCGCGCATGGTGACCGCGGCGGCGTCCCCGTCGAACAGCACGTCCGCCGCCAGCCCCTGGGGGAGCGGTGCCGGCCGGCTCTCCAGCGAGAACATCGCCACGACGACGGCGAACAGCGTCGGGAGGAAGGCCGCGCGGTAGATCCGCGGCTCGATCATCCGGGCCGAATCTACACTCTCCGTGTGTCCCCGCAGCCACCCAGGATCCTGTTGGTGGACGACGAGCAGTCGCTCCAGAAGCTGCTCGCCTACCCGCTGCGCAAGGAGGGCTACGACGTCGTCCCCGCCCTCGACGGCGAGCAGGCGCTCGCCCAGCTGAGAGCCGGGAGCTTCGACCTCGTCGTGCTGGACGTGATGCTGCCCAAGGTCGACGGCTTCGAAGTCTGCCGCCGCATGCGCGCCCGCAGCGGCGTGCCGATCATCATGCTCACGGCCAAGGACGACGAGTTCGACAAGGTGCTCGGGCTCGAGCTCGGCGCGGACGACTACATCACCAAGCCGTTCTCGGTGCGCGAGTTCCGCAGCCGGGTGAAGGCGGTGCTCCGGCGCGCCGAGATCTCCCGCGGCGCGGACGTGGACGAGGAGCCGTTCGAGGACGACGACCTGCGGGTCGACTACGCCAAGCGGACCGTGGAGGCCCGCGGGGAGGAGGCTCGGCTCACCTACGTGGAGTTCGAGATCCTCGCGGCGCTCACGCGCGCGCCCGGCCGGGTCTTCAGCCGCACGATGCTGCTCGAGGCGGTCTGGGGCGACGCCTCCTACCGCGACCCGCGCACGATCGACGTGCACATCCGGCACCTCCGCGAGAAGCTCGAGCAAGACTCCAAGGAGCCGGGCTTCCTCCTCACCGTGCGCGGCGTGGGCTACCGCTTCCGCGACCGCTGATGCACGCGCCGCGGCGCCCGCGCTCCCTGCGCAACAAGCTCGCCCTGCTGTTCTTCGGCATCACCGCCGCCGCGTTCGCCGTCCTCTACTTCGTCGTGGTCCCGCAGCTCGAGTCGCGGCTGATCGACCGCCGCCTCGACGACCTCCGGCGCGCGTCGGCCGCGACGCTCACCCGGCTCGAGGACATCACGGAGCTGCCGGTCCCGGACGTGGACGAGCGCGTGCGCGCCGTGGCCGACGACGCCGACGCCACCGTGACGCTGTTCGGCCCGCAGATCTCTGGCGTCAACACCGTCGAGAACATCCGCACCTACGTGATCTCGGACTCGCGCGCCGAGAGCCGGGTGCCCGAGCCGACCGGGATCGCAGAGCGCGCCTTCTCCAGCAAGACGATGGAGAGCGGCGTCATCACGGTGGACGGCGAGCGCCTGGCACGGGTGGCCCAGCCCGTGGTCATCGGGGAGGACGTCCCCCGCGTGGCCGTGTACACGAGCAGCGTGGAGGACATCGCCGACTCGGTGAGGCTCATCCGCACACAGGTGATCCTCGCCACGGCGCTGGCGCTGCTCGTGGCGCTGGTGGGCGGCTACCTCGTGGCGCAGGCGCTCTCGCGGCGGGTGCGCCGCCTCGAGGGGGCCGCCGAGGACGTTGCCGCCGGCCGCTTCACCGGCCCACTGCCCGTGGACTCCGACGACGAGCTGGGGCAGCTCACGCGCACGTTCAACGCCATGCAGGCGCAGCTCGCGCAGGTAGACCGTGCGCGCAAGGACTTCATCGCCACGGCGTCGCACGAGCTGCGCACGCCGCTGATGTCGCTCGGCGGGTTTGTGGAGCTGCTGCAGGACGAGGACCTGGACGCCGCCACCCGCGAGGAGTTCCTCGCCACGATGCGCGAGCAGGTGGAGCGGCTGCAGAAGCTGTCGGTGAACCTGCTCGACCTCTCGCGGCTCGACTCCGGGGCCGTGCGGCTCACGCCCGAACGGGTGGACCTTGCGAAGGTCGCGGCCGCGGTGGCGAAGGAGTTCGAGCCCGCCACGCGCGATCGGCCGGGCGCGGTGGTGCTCGAGGGCGGCGACGCGCCCGTGTCCGCCGTGTGCGACCGTGAGCGGGCCGCACAGATCATGCGCATCCTCCTCGACAACGCGCTCCGCCACACCCCGGCGGGCACCCCGGTGACCGTCACCACCTCACGCCGCGACGGGGTGGCCAGCGTGAGCGTGGCCGACCGCGGTCCCGGACTGGACGCCGAGGCCGCGGAGAAGGTCTTCGAGCGCTTCTACACCGCCGACGCCGCGCGCGGGTCTGGCCTCGGGCTGGCGATCGCGCGCGAGCTGGCGGAGCTCATGCGCGGGCGCATCGCCGTCTCCTCACGTCCCGGGCAGACCGTGTTCACCGTCCACCTCCCCGCGGCGGAATGAGGCGCGCGCTCGCAGCGGGGGCGCTGGTCGCGCTGACCTTCGCCGGCTGCTCGCTCGGCGACGGCGACGGCTCCGAGGAGGAGGCGGCGGAGACCACACGCAGGGTGGAGACCACCCGCGTGGAGGTCGTGGAGAACCTGGGCGAGGACGGCAGCTTCGACCCCGCGCAGATCTACGAGCGCCTGTCCCCAGGGGTCGTGACCGTGATCTCGCAGTTCCCCGGCGGCGGCTCGCTCCTCGACGACGACGGCGAGGGCGGGCTGGGCAGCGGCTTCGTGATCGACGACGAGGGGCGCATCGCCACGAACGCGCACGTGGTGACCACCGGCGACGGCGACCGCATCCGCCGCGCCGAACAGGTGTACGTCGAGTTCGGCGACGGCAACCGGGTGCCCGCGGAGATCGTGGGGCACGACCCCAACTCCGACGTGGCGCTGCTCGAGGTCGATCCCGGCGGCCTGTCGCTGACCCCGCTGCGGCTGGGCAGCTCGCGCGGGCTCACCGTGGGCGCGCCCGTGGCGGCCATCGGCAGCCCGTTCGGCGAGCGCCGCTCGCTGTCGATCGGCGTGATCTCGGCGGTGGACCGCGACATCCGCTCGCTCACCGACTTCTCGATCGGCAACGCGATCCAGACGGACGCCGCCATCAACCAGGGCAACTCGGGCGGGCCGCTGCTCAACGCCGAGGGCGACGTCATCGGCATCAACGCCCAGATCAGGACCGCCAGCGGCGGCGGGGAGGGTGTGGGCTTCGCGATCCCCGCCGACGTGGTCAGACGCTCGCTCGGGGAGCTGCGGGAGAAGGGCCGGGTGGACTACGGCTTTCTCGGCGTCACCACGCAGGCGCTGTACCCGCAACTCGCCGAGCACCTCGACGTGGCTACCCGCGACGGCGCGCTCGTGGTGGAGGTCGTGGACGGCGCGCCGGCCGACGACGCCGGGATCGAGCCGGGCGACGGGCGCACCTCGTTCCAGGGCCAGGACGAGATCCCGCGCGGCGGCGACGTGATCGTGGCCGTGGACGGAACCGCGCTGCGCGGGCAGGACAACCTGGCCGACCTCATCTCCCTCCACGGCCCCGGAGACGAGGTGGAGCTCGAGGTGGTGCGCGGGGACGACCGGCGCACGGTCACCGTCGAGCTCGGCCGGCGCCCGCGCCGGACCGCGGAATAGGGTTCGCCGGCATGCCCGCGTCCACGATCTCCCTCACGATCCCCGCCAAGGGCGACTACGTCGTGCTCGCCCGGCTCGCCCTCTCCGCCGTCTGCCGGCTCACTCCGCTGCGCGCCGAGGACGTGGCCGACCTCAAGCTGGCGATCACCGAGGCGGCGGGGGGGCTGGTGGGGGGCGACCCGCAGCAGCGGCTCGCGTTCGAGTACCGGGTGGACGGCGAGCGCCTGGTGCTCGAGATCGCCGGGCCCGGAGGGGACCTCGCGGACGACGAGCGCGAGCTGGGCCGCGCGATCGTGGCGGCCACCGTCGACGAGCACGACGAGGAGCACGACAGGGTGCGCCTCGTCAAGTACCTGCGCCCGGTTGAGTAGGCTCCCGCGCCGTGCTGCAACCGGTCGGAGTCGGTCACAAGAGCCTCGCCGATTACACGCATCTCGTCGGGCGCCCGCTCGTCGCCGAGATCCGTGAGCTCGCCGAAGCACTCCAGGGCCTCAAGGTCCTGCACCTCAGCGCCACCGCTTTCGGTGGCGGCGTCTCCGAGATCCTCTACACGCTCATCCCGCTCATGCGCGACGCCGGCATCGAGGCGGACTGGCAGGTGATCGTCGGGCGCGAGGAGTTCTTCAACGCCACGAAGATCATGCACAACGCCCTCCAGGGCAACCCGCAGGACCTCACGCCGGACGAGTGGGAGGTGTACGAGCGCTACAACGCGATGAACGCGAAGGAGCTCAGCAGCGGCTGGGACGTGATCATCGTGCACGACCCGCAGCCGGCGCTGGTGCAGCATCAGGTGCCCGAGAAGGCGCGCCACTGGGTCTGGCGCTGCCACATCGACCTCTCCACCCCCAACCCCGCCACGATCGACCGGGTGGTGCCGTCGCTGCACGGCTACGACGGCTCGCTCTTCCACATGCAGCAGTACGTCCCGGAGGCCCTGACCCGGAACTCCGGCCCCGACGTGCACATCGTGCCGCCGGCCATCGACCCGCTGTCGCCGAAGAACATGGCGCTGTCACCCGAGGACGCCGCCTTCGTCTGCGACCAGTTCGGGATCGACGTGGACCGGCCGCTGATCTGCCAGGTGTCGCGCTTCGACCCCTGGAAGGACCCGCTCGGGGTGATCGACGCCTACCGGATCGTCAAGGAGCAGCAGCCGGACGTGCAGCTCGCCCTGGTCGGCTCCATGGCCACCGACGACCCCGAAGGGTGGGAGTTCTTCAACTCCACCCAGCGCCACGCCGGCAGCGACCCCGACGTCCACATCCTCAACAACCTCAACAACGTGGGCGCCATCGAGGTCAACGCCTTCCAGTCCCAGGCCGACGTGCTCATCCAGAAGTCCACCCGCGAGGGCTTCGGGCTCACGGTGTCGGAGGCGCTCTGGAAGGCGCGGCCGTTCATCGGCGGCGACGTGGGCGGCATCCCCCTCCAGGTTGAGGACGGCCGGACCGGGTATCTCGTCTCCTCACCCGAGGACTGCGCGCGCCGGTGCCTCGAGATCCTGCGCGACCCGGAGCTGGGCAAGATGCTCGGCCGCGCCGGCAAGGAGCACGTGCGCACGCACTTCCTCACCCCCCGCCTGCTCCGCGACTGGCTGCGGATCTTCACAGAGCTCGAATGACATCGGACACCCCCCTCGTACTCGTCTCGAATCGCGGCCCGGCCACGTTCGGGCGGGACGAGCAGGGCGAGATCGAGGTGTCCCGCGGCGGCGGCGGGCTGGTGACCGCGCTCACCGGGCTCGTGAACCATCGCGACGCGCTCTGGGTGGCGTCGGCGATGACCGACGAGGACGTGGAGGTCAGCCGCTCGCACGGCGGGCGCGGCTTCGAGTGCGTGGTGGACGGCACGCCCTACCGGATCAAGCTCGTGGAGTCCGAGGCGGAGGCGTACGACCGCTTCTACAACATCGTCGCCAACCCGCTCATCTGGTTCATCCAGCACTACCTCTGGGACCTCTCGAACGCGCCGGACATACGCACCGTCGAGGTGGAGGCCTACGAGCGGGGGTACCTCGTGGTGAACGAGGACCTGGCCGCCGCGGTGCTGGAGGAGATCGAGGGCGAGGACGCCGTGGTCATGCTCCACGACTACCACCTCTACGGCGCCCCGCGCGCGATCCGCCGCGCCCGGCCCGACGTCTTCCTCCACCACTTCGTGCACATCCCGTGGACCCAGCCGGACGCCTGGATGGTGCTGCCGCGGGACATCCGCGAGGACATCTACGAGGGCATCCTCTCCAACGACATCATCGGCTTCCACACGCGCGCCTACCGGCGCAACTTCCTGCTCTGCTGCCGCGAGCTGTTCGGGATGGAGGTGGACGAGAAGCAGGGCATCGTGCACTTCGAGGGGCGCGAGGTGTGGGTGCGGGCCTACCCGCTGCCGATCTCGGCCGCGGGCTTCGAGAAGCTCGCCGCGCGCCCGGCGGTGCAGGACTACGAGCGCGAGGTGCTGCGCCGCCGCCGCGAGCACCTGATCCTGCGCGTGGACCGCGCCGACCTCTCCAAGAACGTGCTGCGCGGCTTCACCGCGTTCGACATGTTCCTGGACCAGCATCCGGAGTTCCGCGAGAAGGTGACCTTCGTCGCGCACCTCATGCCGTCGCGCCAGGACGTGCCGGAGTACGTCGAGTACCTGGAGAAGATCGAGGCGCTCGTGGCCGTGGTCAACCACCGCCACGGCACCACCGACTGGATGCCCATCGACCTGCGCCTGCGCGAGAACCTCGACGAGGCCATCGCCTACTACAAGCACTACGACCTGATCATGGTCAACGCGCTGTTCGACGGGATGAACCTCGTGGCGAAGGAGGGGCCGCTCGTGAACGAGCACGCCGGCGTCTCGCTGCTGTCGGAGAACACGGGCGCCCACGAGGAGCTCGGGCAGTTCGCGCTGTCGGTCAACCCGTTCGACGTGCAGGAGCAGGCCGACGCCATCCACCGCGCGCTCACGATGTCGGCGGAGGAGCGCGCGTGGCGCTCGGAGGGGCTCGAGCGGATCGTGCGCGAGCGCAACCCCGGCGACTGGATCGACGACCAGCTCGCCGACATCGAGGCCAAGCGAGCCGGGCGGCCGCCGCGCGGCGTCGGCACGGAGCCGGCGGCGGCGAACACCTAGCTCCTAGCGGGCTCAGCCCAGCGGTGCGAACTCCAGCTGCTCGGGAGTGGGGCGCGCGGGTGGCCGCCACACCGGAGGGGGAGGCGGCGCCGGGACGACAGGGGTGACGGGCGCCGGCGGGCGCGCCGCGCGCCGGCGCTTCGGGCGGCGCCTGCGGGAGCGGGGGCGCCCGCTCGGCGGGCGGCGGGCGAAGCAGGCCTCCGGCTCGGCCGCCGAGTCCGGCTGCATGGCGGGTGGCCGCGCGGCGGGGGGCTGCTCCAGCGACTCCACCGGCTCCAGGGCCGCCGGCTGGGCCGGGACCGCCCCCTGCGGGGCGGCGGGTTCCCGCGGCGGGCGCGGCTCGACCAGCAGGAGCGCGCCCGCCACGACGATCACCACGAAGGGGGCCACGTTCCCCCAGCGCACGCGCCGCAGCAGGTCGCTCCATGCCGGTGCCATGCGTCGTGAAGGCCGCGACGGCGCGAAGCTCGCCCCCGGCGCCGCGGGCGCGCTGCTAACGTGGCGCGCTGATGTCGGCCCTGTACGACCTCATGATCCTGCTCGACCCCACCGCTCCCGAGGAGCGCCAGGACGAGATCCTCGCCGGCGTGAAGTCCATGATCGAGAGCTCGGGCTCGATCGAGGCCGAGCACGACTGGGGCACGCGCCGGATGGCGTACGAGATCGACCACCGGCCGGACGCCGCCTACCGGCTCTACCAGATCCAGGCCGACCCCCAGCTGCTCGAGCGGCTCCGCCACCACCTCAAGATCACCGACGGCGTGCTTCGCGCGCGAACCATCCGCGTGAAGCCGGGCGCGCCGCCGCCGCCCACCCCTCCGCCCGCTCGCCCGGAAGGCGCACGCGGGCGTGAGGAGGAAGAGGGCGACACGCAGGTGGCGCCGCGCGCCGCCGCGGACGCCTAGGATGGGCGGACTCCGAGTGGTCCCGCGGGCAACCTGATCCGCATCCAGGAGCTGCGCTGAGCCGTCGGGCGATCGCAGCAGATGGAGACACGATGAGCATGGCCACGAGGACGGACACGCAGCCGCCTGCGCTGCACGCTGCCGACAGCCACGACCTGATCCGCGTGCACGGCGCGCGCGTGAACAACCTCAAGGACGTCGGCATCGAGATCCCGAAGCGCCGGCTGACGGTGTTCACGGGCGTCTCCGGCTCGGGCAAGAGCTCGCTGGTGTTCGGCACGATCGCCGCGGAGTCGCAGCGGCTGATCAACGAGACCTACAGCGCCTTCGTGCAGGGCTTCATGCCGACGCTGGCGCGGCCCGAGGTCGACGTACTCGACGGGCTGACCACGGCGATCATCGTCGACCAGGAGCGGATGGGGTCCAACCCCCGCTCGACGGTCGGCACCGCCACCGACGCCGACGCGATGCTGCGCATCCTCTTCAGCCGGCTTGGGCAGCCGCACATCGGCTCGCCCGGCGCGTACTCCTTCAACGTCGCCTCTGTCCACGGGAGCGGCGGGATCACGGTCGAGCGCGGCGACAGGACCAGGACCGAGAAAGCGACCTTCAGCCGCACCGGCGGCATGTGCCCGCGCTGCGAGGGCCGCGGCACCGTCTCCGACTTCGACCTGTCCGCGCTCTACGACGACTCGAAGTCGCTCAACGACGGCGCGCTCGCGATCCCCGGCTACAGCATGGCCGGCTGGTACGGCCGGATCTTCCGCGGCTGCGGCTACTTCGACCCGGACAAGCCGATCAAGAAGTTCAACAAGCGGGAGCTCCACGACCTGCTCTACAAGGAGGCGACCAAGATCAAGGTCGAGGGAACCAACCTGACCTACGCGGGGCTGATCCCCACGATCCAGAAGTCGATGCTGTCCAAGGACGTCGAAGCGATGCAGCCGCACATCCGCGCCTTCGTGGAGCGGGCGGTGGTGTTCACCACCTGCCCCGACTGCGACGGGACCCGGCTCAGCGAAGCGGCTCGGTCGTCGAAGATCGACGGCGTCAGCATCGCCGACGTCTCCGCGATGCAGATCAGCGACCTCGCGGAGTGGGTGCGCAGCCTCGACGAGCCGTCGGTGGCGCCGCTGCTGACGGCGCTGGGGGAAACCGTCGACTCGTTCGCGGAGATCGGGCTGGGCTACCTCTCGCTCGACCGGCCGTCGGGCACGCTGTCGGGCGGCGAGGCACAGCGCGTCAAGATGATCCGCCACCTCGGCTCCTCGCTCACCGACGTCACCTACGTCTTCGACGAGCCCACCGCGGGCCTGCACCCCCATGACATCCAGCGGATGAACGACCTGCTGCTGCGGCTGCGGGACAAGGGCAACACGGTGCTCGTCGTGGAGCACGAGCCGGAGACGATCGCGATCGGCGACCACGTCGTCGACCTCGGCCCCGGCGCCGGTACGGCGGGCGGCACCGTCTGCTTCGAGGGCACCGTCGAGGGGCTGCAGGCCAGCGGCACGATCACCGGGCGGCACCTGGACGACCGAGCCTCCTTGAAGCCGTCGCTGCGGACACCGTCGGGAGTGCTGGAGGTCCGCGGCGCCGGCACCCACAACCTGCGGGATGTCGACGTCGACATCCCGCTCGGCGTGCTGGCGGTGGTGACCGGCGTGGCCGGGTCGGGAAAGAGCTCGCTGATCCACGGCTCGGTGGCGGGGCGGGACGGAGTGGTATCGATCGACCAGGGCGCGATCCGCGGCTCGCGACGGAGCAACCCGGCGACGTACACCAAGCTGCTCGACTCGATCCGCAAGGCGTTCGCGAAGGCCAACGGCGTGAAGCCGGCGCTGTTCAGCGCCAACTCCGAGGGCGCCTGCCCCAACTGCAACGGCGCCGGCGTCATCTACACCGACCTCGCGATGATGGCCGGCGTCGCCACCACCTGCGAGGAGTGCGAGGGGAAGCGGTTCGACGCGTCGGTGCTGGAGTACCACCTCGGCGGCCGCGACATCAGCGAGGTGCTCGCGATGTCGGTGACCGAGGCCGAGGAGTTCTTCGGCGCCGGCGAGGCGCGGATCCCGGCGGCCCACAAGATCCTGCAGCGGCTCGCCGACGTCGGGCTCGGCTACCTCAGCCTCGGCCAGCCGCTCACCACGCTGTCCGGCGGCGAGCGGCAGCGGCTCAAGCTGGCCACCCACCTGGCCGAGAAGGGCGGCGTCTACGTGCTCGACGAGCCGACCACCGGCCTCCACCTCGCCGACGTCGAGCAGCTGCTCGGCCTGCTCGACCGGCTCGTCGACTCCGGCAAGTCGGTCGTCGTCATCGAGCACCACCAGGCGGTCATGGCCCACGCCGACTGGATCATCGACCTCGGCCCCGGCGCCGGCCACGACGGCGGCCGGATCGTCTTCGAGGGCGCACCCGCCGACCTCGTCGCCGCCCGCTCCACCCTCACCGGCGAGCACCTCGCGGCCTACGTCGGCACCTGACCGAGGCGCAAGGGCCCGCTCGACCGCTTCGGTACGGTGCCCGGATGAGCAGCGGCGGGGTCGCCTTCGCCTCCTCCGAGGGACGCTGGGTCCTCGGGGCCACGGTGCTGGGCTCGGCCGTGGTCTTCCTCGAGGGCACGGTCGTCAATGTCGCGCTGCCGGAGATCGGGCGCGACCTCGACGCCGGCGTCGCCGGCCTGCAATGGACGCTCAACGGCTACCTGCTCACGCTCGCGGCGCTGATCCTCGTGGGCGGGTCCCTGGGGGACCGCTACGGCCGGCGCCGGCTCTTCGAGATCGGGGTCGTGTGGTTCACCGCCGCGTCCGTCCTGTGCGCCGCGGCGCCCAATGTCGAGCTGCTGGTGGTCGCGCGCGTGCTCCAGGGCATCGGCGGGGCGCTGCTCACCCCGGGAAGCCTGGCGATCATCCAGGCCACCTTCCGCGAGGAGGACCGCGCGCGGGCGATCGGGGCGTGGTCGGCGCTCGGCGGGATCGCGGCCGCGGTGGGGCCGCTCGTGGGCGGCTGGCTCGTGGACACGGTGAGCTGGCGCTGGATCTTCCTCATCAACCTGCCGCTCGGGGCGCTCGTGCTGTGGGTGTCGCGGCGCCACCTGCCGGAGTCACGCGATCCCCGCGCCGGGGGCCGGCTGGACCTCACGGGCGCGCTCCTGGCCGCGGTGGCCCTCGCCGGGATCACCTATGCGCTCATCCAGGGTCCGGAGCAGGGGGCCGGCTCGCCGGCGGTGGTGGGGTTCGCGCTGATCGGGCTCGCGGCCGCAATGGGCTTCGTGGCGGCCGAGCGGCGCAACCCGCGGCCGATGCTGCCGCTGGACATCTTCAGCTCGCGCCAGTTCACCGGCGCCAACCTCGTCACGTTCGCGGTCTACGCGGCGCTCGGCGGCGTGTTCTTCCTGTTCGTCGTGTTCCTGCAGGTGTCGCTGGACTACTCGGCGGTGGCTGCGGGGGCCGCGTCGCTGCCGATCACGATCCTGATGCTGTTCCTGTCTGCGCGGGCGGGCGCGCTCGCCCAGCGCATCGGGCCGCGGATCCCGCTGACCATCGGGCCACTCGTGATCGCCGCGGGAATGGTCCTGATGGGCGGCATCGACCCGGGCGACTCCTACGTCGCCGGAGTGCTGCCCGCGGTGGTCGTGTTCGGGCTCGGCCTGTCCGCGGTGGTGGCCCCGGTCACGTCGACGGTGCTCGCGGCGGCCGACCCGCGCCATTCCGGGCTCGCCTCCGGGGTCAACAACGCGGTCTCGCGCACGGCGCAGCTGCTTGCGGTCGCGGTGCTGCCGGTGGCCGCCGGCCTGTCGGGGGGAGACTTCCAGGACCCCGTGGCGCTCGCCGACGGCTTCCGCACCGCGATGTTCATCGCCGCCGGCCTCTGCGTAGCCGGCGCCCTGCTGGCCTGGACCACGATCAGCAGCGACGTGCTGGAGGATGCCGAGCGTCCGGAGCGGGGCGAGTGCAAGCGGGCGCTGGAGCAGGCGCCGGAGCATCACTGCGCCGTCGCGGGGGCGCCGATGCACGCCGCGCCGCGGGCCTCCGTGACGAACACCGTGCAATCTGCGCGCGAAACCGTAACCCGCGCGTCGTCAGATGAGCGGTTCTAGCTGCGACGCTGCCTACGCTTACAGGCAACCAGAGCAGAAGGAGCACGAGACTTCATGAATCTCAATCGCGTCGTGGTCACGGGTAACCTCACCAGGGATCCCGAGCTGCGCAACACCTCGGGCGGCACGCCGGTCTGCAGCCTGCGCATCGCCGTCAACACGCGCCGCAAGAGCGGCGACGAGTGGGTCGAGAAGCCCAACTACTTCGACGTCACCGTCTGGGGCAAGCAGGGCGAGAACTGCGCCACCTACCTGGAGAAGGGGCGGCCCGTGGCCATCGACGGGCGCCTGGAGTGGCGCGAGTTCGACGACCGAGAGGGCAACAAGAGGCAGGCCGTCGAGATAGTCGCCGACTCCGTGCAGTTCCTCGGCGGGCGCGAAGGTGGCGGCGGCAACGGCAGCCGCTTCACGCCGCAGAGCGACGTCCCGGCGGACACCGGCGACTTCTCGCCCGCTCCCGCGAGCGGGGGCGGCGGTGGCGGTGGCGGCGGGGCCGACGACGACATCCCGTTCTAGGCGCCTGACCGGTAGAAGGGGCCCGTCCCGTGCATGATGAGCCGCGCGAGCGGCGGGTCCCGTCGCGGACGAATCCTGGAGCGAGTCGCTACAGTGTTTCGGCTCGCGCGACGAGCGCTGCAGCAGTGCTGCACGCCGGCCGGGAACAGCATCCCGGCTCTGCGCGATCCGGACACGAACCAGGAGCCCATCACCAGTGGCAAAGCAGCGAAGCCGGCCGACCACGCGCCGGCGCGACAAGCGAGGACCGGGAGGCGGCGGCCGGCGCAAGTCCTGCCCGTACTGCAAGGACAAGCTCGACGTCGTCGACTACAAGGACATCGCCACCCTTCGGCGCGCGGTCAGCGACAAGGGCAAGATCCGCTCCTCGCGCGTCACGGGCTGCTGCCGGCGGCACCAGGCTCAGCTCGCCCGCGCCGTCAAGCGCGCCCGCGAGCTCGGCTTCCTGCCCTACGTCTCCGACCGATGACCCTGCAAACCGTCGGCTGGCTGCGTCATCGGGACGCTCGCGTGCGGAGCACGCGTCGCGACCCTCTTCCTTGCCATCCTCGGTTTTCGGGCCATCGGAGGCTCGGGTAGATGGCCAAGGCCATTCTGCTGCAGCCGGTCGAGTCGCTCGGGGCGCGCGGGGACGTCGTGGACGTGTCCACGGGCTATCTCCGCAACTACCTGGTCCCGCGCAGGCTCGCGGAGGCCGCCACGACCGGCAGCATCGAGCAGGCGCAGAGGCGCCGCGAGGCCGCCGAGCGTGCCGAGCGCGAGGCGGAGGAGAAGGCCGGCGAGACCGCCGCGCTGCTGTCCAAGACCGTGCTCACGATCCCGCATGCCGCGGGGGACGACGGTCGTCTGTTCGGCTCGGTCACGGCTCAGGAGATCGTCGACGCCATCAAGCAGGCGCGCGGCCTGAAGCTCGACAAGCGCAAGGTTCAGCTCGAGCAGCCCATCAAGACGACCGGCTCGCACATGGTCACCGTGGAGGTGCACGACGGCGTCACGGCCGACGTGAAGACCATCGTCACGGCGTCCGCCTAGCGGCGCCTCCGCACCTCCTTCACCTCCGAGCCGGGTAGCCGGATGGCCGTCTCAGTCCCGCCCGACCCCACCGCCGGCGGAAGCCTGCCGCCTCAGAACCAGGAGGCCGAGGTCTCGGTCCTCGGGGCGATCCTCATCAACGAGCGCCTGTTCGACCGCGTGCTCATCGACGCGAAGCTCCAGCCCGGCGACTTCTACCGGGACCGGCACACGCTCATCTTCCAGGCCATGCGCAGGCTCAAGGAGAAGGCGTCGCCCGAGCCCATCGACGTGCTCACCGTCTGCGAGCAGCTCCAGCGCAGCGGGGAACTCGACGCCGCCGGCGGCAGCTCCTACGTCCACTCCCTGCCCACCCTCGTGCCCGCCACGGCCAACGCGCCGCACTACGCGCGCATCGTCAAGGAGCACTCGCTCCTGCGCCGTCTCCTCCACGCCAGCATCGAGATCCGCGAGCGCGTCCTCGCCTTCAGCGGCGACCCTCAGGAGCTGGTCGACCAGGCCGAGCAGACCCTCTTCAAGGTCGCGCACGAAGAGCGCACAGGCGACGTGCGCTCCATCGGCGACGTCCTGCACGACGAGGTCGACAAGCTCGAGAAGGTCTCCCGGGAGGGCGTGGAGCTCACCGGGACACCGTCCGGCTTCCGGGACCTCGACAGCCTGACCGGAGGATTCCAGCCCGGCAACCTCATCGTCCTCGCAGCCCGGCCGGCCATGGGAAAGAGCGCGATGGTCGTGAACATCGCCGAGAACGCGTCCGTGGACAAGCAGCGCCCGGTGGCCCTCTTCTCGCTCGAGATGTCCGAGGCCGAGCTCGCCCAGCGCTTCCTCGCGTCGCGCGCGCGCCTCGATGGTGACGACCTGCGCAAGGGCCGTGTCAAGTCGGATCGGTGGCCGAAGATCCTGAAGGCCGCCGAGAAGTACTCCTCGGCGCCCCTCTACGTCGACGACTCGAGCGACCTCGGCATCCACGAGCTGCGCGCCAAGGCCCGCAGGCTGCAGAGCAGGCACGACCTCGGACTGGTCATCGTCGACTACCTGCAGCTCATGCGCCCGGAAAACGGCTCGGTCAGCCGCGTCGAGCAGATCGGGCACATGAGCCGGGGACTCAAGATCCTCGCGCGCGAGCTCGACGTGCCGGTGATCGCGGTCTCGCAGCTCTCGCGCGCCGTGGAGTCCCGGCCGGACAAGCGCCCGCTGCTGTCGGATCTCAGGGAAAGCGGCTGCCTCACGGGCGAGTCACGCGTGTATCTGCCGCGCACCGGTGAGCAGGTCGCCATCGCCGACGTCGTGGGTCGCGAGGGCTTCGAGGTGCTGGCCATGAACACCGACACGTGGCGGCTCGAGCCTCGACAGGTCACGCGCGCCTTCGCGACCGGGCGGAAGCGCGTCCATCGCCTGACGACGGGACTCGGCAAGCAGATCCGGGCGACCGCCAATCACAGGTTCCTCACTGTCGAAGGCTGGCGCCGGCTGGACGAGCTCGAGCCGGGAAACCACGTGGCGCTGCCCCGCGAGCTGCCCGGCCCGTCCGTGCGGTCCGGTATCACCACGCGTGGCCTCCAGGCCGGGCTGGGCACGAACCTGAGCCGCGAGCGTGCCGGACAAGTGGCGGAGCTCGTGGAATGCGAGCAGCTGCGAACGCCCGCGGCCGGCGACGCCTACTGGGACCGGATCGTCTCGATCGAAGCGGACGGCGTCGAGGAGGTGTACGACCTCACGGTCGAGGGTCTGCACAACTTCGTGGCCGACGGGATCGTGGTCCACAACTCGATCGAGCAGGACGCGGACCTCGTCTGCTTCATCTACCGCGACGAGTACTACAACAAGGAGTCCGAGCGGCCGGGGGAGGCCGACATCATCCTCGCGAAGCACCGCAACGGGCCCATCGGCGACGCGGTGCTCACGTTCATGCCGCGCTACCCGAAGTTCGCCAACCTGTACCGCGACCACGGCACCGACGGCGGGGCCGCCGGGGGCAACGGGCACGACCCCGTCCCGTAGCCCGACGGGCCGCGCCACTTCCCTACACTCGCCAGCGTGCCAGGCCTAGCGATCATCGGCGCCCAGTGGGGCGACGAGGGCAAGGGGAAGGTCACCGACCTGCTCGCCGAGCAGGCCGACGTCGTGGTGCGCTTCCAGGGCGGCAACAACGCCGGCCACACCATCGTCCGCGGGGAGGAGGTCTTCAAGTTCCACCTCATCCCGTCGGGGATCCTCTACCCGCGCAAGCACTGCCTGATCGGCAACGGCGTGGTGGTGGACCCGAAGGTCATGGTCTCCGAGATCGACGGGCTGCGGCGCCGCGGCATCGACGTGAGCGGACTGCGGATCTCCGCCAACGCGCACGTGATCATGCCCTACCACCTGCTGCTCGACCACGTCGGCGAGACCAAGCTCGGAAAGGCCGAAATCGGCACCACCCGGCGCGGCATCGGCCCCTGCTACGCGGACAAGTCGGCGCGGCTGGGCATCCGGATGCAGGACCTGCTCGACGAGAAGATCCTGCGCAAGAAGATCATGGCCGCGCTCGAGCCCAAGCGCCAGACGCTGCGGCCCTACGCCAAGGAACCAGTGCTCGACCTGCACGCGATGACGGAGGAGTACCGCACCCTCGGGCACCGTCTCGAGCCATACATAGCGGATACGCCGCGCATGGTCTGGGACGCCCTTGACCGCGACCGCCTCGTGGTGTTCGAGGGCGCCCAGGGCGCGCTGCTCGACATCGACCACGGGACGTATCCGTTCGTGACCTCGTCCAACCCGGTCGCCGGGATGGCATGCGTCGGCGCCGGGGTGGGCCCGCGCGACATCGGCGACGTGTGGGGCGTGGCCAAGGCATACACCACGCGCGTGGGCGCCGGCCCGTTCCCCACCGAGCTCGAGGACGAGGTGGGCGACCGCATCCGCGAGACCGGGTTCGAGATCGGCACCACCACCGGGCGGCCGCGGCGGGTGGGCTGGCTCGACCTCGTGGCGCTGCGCTACGCCGCGCGCATCAACGGCCTCACCGGCCTGGTGGTCACCAAGCTCGACGTGCTCACGGGCATCGACCCGCTGCCCGTGGCGGTGCGCTACCTGGGCGAGGACGGCGCGACGTTCAACACCTTCCCGTACCACCAGTCCATCCTGCACCGCGCGCGCGGCGACTACGTCGAGCTGCCGGGCTGGCGCGAGGACATCACCCGCGCGCGATCGCTCGACGACCTGCCCGGGGCCGCGCGCGACTACCTCGACTTCATCGCGAAGGAGGCCGGCGTCCCGGTGGTGCTCGTGGGCGTGGGCCCCGGACGCGACCAGGTCATCTGGACGGGCGCCGCGCCGGCGTACCAGCCGGGCAGTGAGGACGAGCAGCCCGCGGCCGCGGCGGGCTAGTAGGCGTGTCGCTGGGTCACTTTGCCCCGACAGGTTCTGGGTAAAGCGCTCCAGCGCCCCTCCGCACGGCCCGGCGGGCCATCGGCGTCCGTCTAGAGCGCTCCTCCCGGCGCGAGCGGCGGCACGCCCGGGGCCAGGCGCCCCTCCATCACGAGCACGGCGTGGCCGCCCACGCGCGGAGCGGACGGCGCTCCGGGCGAGCCGCCCACCTCCACGTGGATCCGGCTGGGGCGACCGAGCTCCGCTCCCTGCTGGATCACGATCGGCCCCGGCTCCGAGCCCTGCAGTACGCGCAGCGCGCCGACGGCGCCCGCCGCCACGCCGGTGGCCGGGTCCTCCACGATGCCCATGCGCGGCGCGAACATCCGCTGCGCCACCGAGCCGTCCTGCTCCCACCAGGCCACGAGCCCCAGGGCCGGGTCGTCCATGGCGGCGATCCCCTCCTGGTCGGCGCTCACGCCCGCGAGAGTCGCGCGGTCGCGCACCCGGGCGCAGACGAAGCGCACGCCCGTGGAGAACGGCACCGCCGGGCCTTCGAGATCGGCGGCCTCCACGCCGAGCAACGGCGCCACCATGGCAGGCTCGAGCTCGGGCCAGGCCTCGGGCTCGGCCTGGGTCATCGTGGCCATCCCGCCGCCCAGCTCAACCGGTGTGTCACCCACGCCGGTGGCGAAGGTCCACGTGCCCTCCGCCGGGATTCGCCCGCGGCGCGCCAGCTCGATCGACGCGCCCACCACCGGATGCCCGGCCAGCGGCAGCTCCACGCCGGGCGTGAAGATGCGCAGCCGGCGCGCGTCGTCGAGCACGAAGATCGTCTCCGACAGCCCGATCTCGGCCGCCAGCGTCTGCATCGCGTCCGTGGGGAGGGCGTCGGCGTCGAGCACCACCGCCAGCGGGTTGCCGCCGAAGGGGCGCTCCGTGAAGACGTCGAGCCAGGCGACCTCCAGGCCGCCGGCGAGAGCCGAGCTACCCAAGGACGCAGGGAGCGACGTGTGCTCCGCACACGAGCGACCGAGGACGCCGGACGACGGCTCTCACGCCTTGACTACGTGGCTCGACACGGCCATGTCGTGCAGCGCCCGGTTCTGGTCGTCCCACAGCGGCCAGAAGTAGTTCAGGAACCAGGGGATGAACGGGATGATCGAAGAGGCGATGCCCACCGCGAGGTTCTTCATGACCACCTCGCGCAGTGCCGCAGAGCCGAAGGACCAGGGCTGGCCGTTGTCGCGCACCGCGCGGATGTCGAGGAGCTGCTTGCCGATGGTCTGCCCGTTGTTGGCGCCCTGGCGCATCATCAGCAGCGGCGCGTAGAGGAAGGCCACCACCACGATCACAAGGATCGTGAGAATGGCGGCGCCGACCAGTGCGAAGAAGCCGCCGTCGCCGTCGTCGCCCGTGGCGAACAGCCCGCCGCCGATGATGGCGAGGATGATGAGGGACGGCACGATGACGATCAGCCCGTCGATGATCCAGGCGCCGAGGCGGCTGCCCCAGCCGGCGAGCTGGCCCGAGACCACCGGCTGCGGCGCCTGCTGCCAGCCGCCTGGGGGCACCGGGCCGCCGTACTGCTGAGGCGGGGCGCCCGGCGGCGGGCTCTGTGGGCTCTGCGGGCCTTGGGGCTGCTGTGGGCTCTCCATGCGCGGCACTCTACCCGCGCCGGTGGCGGCTCCTACACCGCGCTGGGCAGCGGCGCGACTGTGGGCGGCGTGAGAGGAAGCACGATGCGCTCGCCGCGCCGCGTGAAGCGCAGGCCGATGGCCAGCGCGGCGAGGACCGCCATGACACCGAGGGCGATCTGCGCCCCCACGACGCCCTCCTCGGTCCAGTAGACGTCCTCGAGCTCGAGCAGCAGCGCCGACTCGTCGAGGGTGAGTCCCATGCCGGCGCCGAAGGGGATCGCCAACACCGGTTCGATGCGCTCGTTGTCGGTGAGGATCGCTATCGATCCCGCGACGAATGCCATGACGATGCCCGGCACGAAGTGGTGGATGTGGCGGCGCCCGAGCCGCATGCTGCGGAAGGGACCCACCGCCGCGCGGGTGCGAAGGCGGTAGGCGATCCCGCGCGACAGCCCGAGCGAGGTGACGAAGCTCACGAGCAGGTTGAAGGTGGCGTTCTCGCGCCGGCTGCCCTCCCGGTAGCCGGTGATGACCGTCTCCACGGTCTCGGCCACGGCCTCCTCCGCGGCCACCAGGAGCCCGCCGGGCTCGCCGGGGAGCGAGGCCGAGCCGTGCCGCCAGACGCGGGCCACCTCGGCCGCCAGCGCCGCGACCGTCGTGGCCACGGCCACGCCGCCGATGGCGATCGTGGCGCGGTCGGTGAGCCGGAAGCCGCGGCGGCGGGGCAGACGCCCCATCAGCGCCAGCGCTCCAGCAGGTCCTCGTCCGGCACGTCCCGGACGTGGCGGGCGGGCGCCCCCATCACGAGCGCGCGCGCCGGCACGTCGCGGGTGACCACGGAGCCGGCGGCCACGAACGCCTCCTCGCCCACCTCGACCCCCGGCAGCAGGACCGCGCGGCCGCCGATGCGGCAGGCGCGGCGCAGCGTGGCTCCCACGACCGGGTAGCCGGGCCCGTGGCGGCCCGCGGCGTTGTCGTTGGTGGTGAACACCCCGGGAGCCACGAACACATCGTCCTCGACCGTGCTGTAGGCGGTCAGGTAGCAGCCCGTCTGGATCTTCACCCGTGCCCCGATGATCACGTCGTTGTCGACGGCCGACCCGCGGCCCACCACGCTGTCCTCGCCGACCATCGAGCGCTCGCGCACGTGCGACTGGTCGCCCACCAGCGCGCCGGGGCCGATGCGCGCGCCGGCCACCACGATCGCGCCGGCCGCCACCGTGGCGCCCGCGCCGATCTCGGCCGGCAGCGGCGCCTCACGGCTGGCCGTGGAGTGCCTGCCGAGCGCCACGGGCTTGCCGAGAACCACCCCGTCCTGGATGCGCGCACCGCCGCCCAGGCGCGTGCCCTCGTGGATCACCACGTTCGCACCGAGCTCGACGTCACCGGGCAGCTCCACGCCCTCGCCCAGCAGCAGCCCGGGGGCGCGCTCAGACGGCCGCAGCACGCCTGTGCCCGCCAGGGTGCGAGCTCCCCTCGAGCGATCGCTGCAGCTCCTCCAGCACCCTCACCACGCGCAGGCCGGACTCCGCGCCGGAGCGCGGCTCCGCCCCCTCGCGGATGGCCTCCACGAAATGCGCGCACTCCAGGCGCAGCGGCTCGTCGTTGGGCACCTTCGGGCTCCAGACGTCGCCCGAGCGCTGGATGTACTCGCCGAAGCTCTCGTAGTCCTCGTCGAAGCCCTTGTCGTAGACCGTGAGCTTGCGCTCGGAGTCCATGTCGTCGAACGTGGCCATCCGCTTCGCGCCCACCACGGTGAAACGGCGCTCCTTGTGCGGGTCGAGCCACGACAGATGCAGGTGCGCGGTCAGGCCCGAGGGAAAGCGCAGGAACGCGAACACCACGTCCTCCACGCCCTCGCGCATGTACGACTCGCCGACCGCGGTGCACTCGGTGGGCTCCTCGCCGGCCAGGCGCAGCACCACGGACACGTCGTGGGCGCCCAGCGACCAGAGCGCGTTCTCGTCCGCTCGCAGCTTGCCGAGGTTGAGGCGGTTGCCGTAGATGTAGAAGAGGCGGCCGAGCTCGCCGGCGTCCGCCATCTCCTTCAGCCGCTCCAGCCCCGGGTGGTACTCGAGCAGGTGCCCCACCATCAGCGTGCGGCCCGATCCCCTGGCCGCGGCCACCACCTCCTCCGCCTCGGAGACCGATCGTGCCAGCGGCTTCTCCACGAAGCAGTGCTTGCCGGCCTCGAGCACCTCGCGGGCAAGCTCCGCGTGCGTGGGCACCGGCGTGGCCACCACCACTGCGTCGGTGTCGGCATCCGCCAGCACCTCGCCCAGCGACTCGGTGGTGCGCGCCCCCGGGAAGCGCGGGCGCATGCGCTCGAGCTGCTCGGCCGAGCCGTCGCAGATCCAGCGCAGCTCGGCGCCCGGAAGCCCGTCGAAGTTGCGCGCCAGGTTCGGTCCCCAGTAGCCGAGCCCGACGACCGCCACCCTCACCGGGCCACCCTCACGGGCGCAGGCGCTCACAGGCGCACCAGGTTGCCCGCCTCGATGCCGCGTGTCACGCCGCGGAAGTCCACGACGAGCGGGGCGTTCTCCACCACCGTGTGCAGGTCGAGGCCCGGGTGGGCGGTGACGATCACGGCGCAGTCGACGCCATCGAGGACGGCGTCCAGCGGCTCGGAGCGCAGGCCGTGCTCGGGGACCTCGGGCACGTGCTCGTCGTGGTAGACCACCTGCCCGCCGCGTCCCGACAGCAGCTCGATGATCTTCAGCGCCGGCGATTCCCGGAGATCCCCCACGCCGGCCTTGTAGGAGACGCCGAGGATCGCGATCTTCGATCCCCGCACCGCCTTGGAGTGCTCGTTGAGCGCGCGGGTGACCTTCTCCACGCAGAAGTAGGGCATGTGCTGGTTGACCTCGCCCGCCAGCTCGATGAAGTGCGCGGTGACGTCGAACTCGCGGGCGCGCCAGGCGAGGTAGAAGGGGTCCACCGGCAGGCAGTGGCCGCCCATCCCCGGGCCGGGGTCGAAGCGCATGAAGCCGTAGGGCTTGGTGGCGGCGGCGTCCACCACCTCCCAGATGTCGATGTCCATCCGGTCGGCGAGGATCGCAAGCTCGTTGACCAGCGCGATGTTCACCGAGCGGAAGATGTTCTCCAGCAGCTTGCTGAGCTCCGCCGACTCCGGGTTGGAGACCTCGATCACCTGGTCGCAGACCTGGCGGTACAGGGCCACGGCGCGCTCGAGGCACGCGTCCGTGAGGCCGCCGACCACCTTGGGGGTGGTGCGCAGCGTGAAGTCGGTGCGGCCCGGGTCGACCCGCTCGGGCGAGAAGGCCACGTTGAAGTCCTCCCCGGCGGCCAGGCCCGACTCCTCCAGCAGCGGCACCAGCCGCTCGCGGGTCGTGCCCGGATACGTGGTGGACTCGAGGATCACGAGCTGGCCCTTGCGCAGCACGCTGGCGAGCTTGGTGCCCGAGGCCATGAGCGGGCCCAGGTCGGGCTCGCGGTTCTCGGTGAGCGGGGTGGGCACCGCGATGAGCACGGCATCGCAGTCCGGCAGCGCCGCGTAGTCGGTGGTCGCCGAGAGGCGGTGGCCGATCGCCGCGAGCTGCTCCGAGGGCACGTCCTCGATGTAGCTCTCCCCGCGCTCCAGCGCCTGCGCGCGGCGCGCGTCGGTGTCCACGCCCACGACGTCGTGGCCCGCCTCGCAGAACGCGACGGCCAGCGGCACGCCCACGTACCCGAGCCCGATGATCCCGATCTTCATGGGTCTGGAGTGTATGAGGACAGCACGTCCCGGATCCGGCTCCCGGCCTGGCCGCGGCCGTAGAGATCGGGGCGATCGCCGTCCGGGCGCGGACGCGCCAGGGCGGCCAGGGCGGCGTCTCTGTCGAGGTCCACGAGCACGTTCCAGCCCGCGTCGACAGTCTCGATCCACTCTGTGGTGTCGCGCATCGTCACGCACGGCGTGCCCAGCAGGTACGCCTCCTTCTGGACGCCGCCGGAGTCCGTGAGCAGCACGCGGGCGTGCCGCGCCAACTCCAGGAAGTCGAGGTAGCCGATCGGGGGCGCCAGCCGCAGCCGCTCGGCGGCCTCCAGCCGCCGGATCAGGCCACCGGCCTCGAGTCGCGCGCGCGTGCGCGGGTGCACGGGGAAGACGGTCGGCTCCGGCAGCGCCTCCAGCAGCTCCACGAGGCGGACGAGCCGCCGCGGGTCGTCCACGTTGCCGGCGCGGTGGGCGGTGGCGAGCAGGAAGCCCCCGGGCTCCACGCCGTGCTCCTCGAGCGCGCGCGAGCGCTGCTGCGCCACCCCGGCGAAGCGCAGCGACACGTCGGCCATCACGTCGCCCACGAGATGCACGCCCTCGTGGATGCCCTCGCGCGCGAGGTTCTCGACCGCGGTCTGAGTCGAACACAGCAGCAGGTCGCTGGCGTGGTCGGTCAAGACGCGGTTGAACTCCTCGGGCATCGCGCGGTCGAACGAGCGCATGCCCGCCTCCACGTGGGCCACCGGCACCCGCGCCTGCGCAGCGGCGAGGGCGCCGGCGAGAGTCGAGTTCGTGTCCCCGTAGACGAGCACCAGGTCCGGCGAGGTGTCCCCGATCACGTGCTCCAGCGCGGCGACGATGCGGGCCGTCTGCTCCGTGTTCGTGCCGCCCCCGGCTCCCAGCTGGCGATCCGGCTCGGGCACGCCCAGCTCGTCGAAGAAGATCCGTGAGAGCTCGTCGTCGTAGTGCTGGCCGGTGTGGACCAGCACCTCCTCGTGGAGCTCGCGCAGCAGCAGCGAGACCGCCGCGGCCTTGACGAACTGCGGTCGGTTGCCGACTATCGTGAGGATTCGCATATGGGACTCGTGGGAAAGATCGCCGGTCTGGCCGCCGGCCTCGTGAAGCACGCCGCGTGGTACGTGAGCTACCACGTCGGCGGCGGCACACGCCGGGAAGACTAGGTGGCCAGGGCCTCCTGGATGTAGGCGCCGACTCGCTCGGCCGCCTCCCTCGTGCGCGGCCCGGGCTCGCCGAAGTCGCGCCCCTCGATGACCGCCACCGGCTGCACCTCGCGCGTGGTGGACGCCAGGAACGCCTCGCTCGCGCCCGCGAGCAGGTCGTCCAGCGCAACCGGGGCCTCGCGCACGTCGCACTCCTCCATCACGATCCGGCGCGTGATCGAGGCGAGGATGTGGTCGTCCAGCGGCGGCGTGGACAGGTGGCCGTCGCCATCCGCCCAGAAGAAGCTCGACGTGGGCGCCTCGAGAACACGGCCGTGCGGCGTGACCAGCAGCGCCTCGTCGAAGCCGCGCTCGCGGGCCAGGCGGCCGGCCAGCATGTTGCCCGCGTAGGAGAGCGATTTGATGCCGTCGAGCACGCGCGTGGGCGCGTAGGACACGGCCCCGAGCCGGATGCGGTCCGCGACGGGCGGCAGCTGCTCGGTGACCAGCAGCCGGCGCCCGCCACGGGTTATCACGAGCCGCAGGCAGCCGTCGAACGCCTCCCCCCCACGCTCGGCCAGCAGCTCGCCGGCCTCCTGGCCGAACGCGCGCCGGTCCACCTCCACACCCAGGCGCAGGTTGTGCGCGGAGCGCTCCATGCGGTCGAGGTGCTCGGCGAGAGCGAAGGGGCGACCGTCGTACACGCGCAGCACCTCGAAGACCCCGTCGCCGCGCAGCAACCCCTCGTCGGTGACGGGGAGGAAGGTCTCGCCGGCCGGCCCGATGCGGCCGTCGAGGCAGGCGAGCTCAGCGCTGGAGGTGTCGGCCACTGGGAAACATGCCCCCGCCAGGGATCGAACCTGGAACCTTGGGATTAAGAGTCCCCTGCTCTACCAATTGAGCTACGGAGGCGCGCGGGAGGCGGAATTGTAGAACGACGCGGGACTCCCGGACCGCTACCCGCCCGAGGCCACGCCCGAGAGCGCGTCCTCGCGGGACTCGTGGATCGGGAAGACCCGGTCGAGCCCCGTGATCTCGAAGATCTTGAGGATGTTCTGATCGCTGCACACGAGCGCGAGCGAGCCGCCGACCGGGCGCAGGCGCTTGACGCCACCCACCAGCACGCCGAGCGTGGTGGAGTCGATGAAGGTGGCCTTGGAGAGGTCCACCACGACCTGCTTCTTTCCGCCGTCGATGACCTGGACCATCCGCTCCTTGAACTCGGGCGCGGTGTAGAGGTCCACCTCGCCGCCGAGCTCGATCACGTGCGTCTCGGCGTCGACCTCTTCATCGTGGATGTGGAAGTTCACCTGGCTCCCTCGGTTCGTGGTTCGCTTGCCGCCGGGACCAGACAGCAGCGACCGGAATCGTAGGCGGTCGGGGCTCATTCGCCCGCCGCACCGTCTCCCTGCTGGCCTCCCTGGGCCTGCTGGATGGCGCTGGCGGCCTTCGCCTGTTCCACCTGGTCTGTGACGGTACTACGTTGGTCGCGCGGAGCGAGCTCGATGGCCCGCTGGCCGGCGAGGTCGGCCGTCCGCGTGTCTCCGGCCAGCGAGGCGTACTGCACGAGGCGGAGGTAGGACTGGGACGTCTCGTCCGCGCGCGCGAGTGTCTGCGCGGTGTCCACCGCCTTGTCGAGCTGGTTGAGCGCCCCGGGGCCATACGCCTGGAGCATCAGGTTGGCCAGGCTCTCGTCGATCGGATCGGGGTCGGTCGCGAGATAGCGCTCCCATGCGGCCGCGGCCGCGCGCAGCTCGTCCTGGGACTCGGGCGGGAAAGTGGTGGCCTGGCCGGCCGAGGAGCTGGCGAGCTGGTAGTTGGCCCGCACGAGCGCCTTGAGCGCCTCCTCGTCGCGCGGGTTGCGCTCGAGGCGCTCCTGCGCCTGAGTGCGGCGGTCCTCGAACGTGTCGTCGGCGTTGGAGACGTTGCCCTGACGGTCGCTGAACGCGTCGAACAGGCCGCCCGACACGTCGCCGCCGATGCCGAACAGCACGAGGCCGCCGCCCATGAGGACGGCGAGCGTGAGGTAGACGACCTGGACGAGCCGGCGCCGCTTGCCTTTGAGGTCGAAGAGCATGTCGGTGGTCAGGGGCCTTCGGTGGACGCGCGTTCGTCGTCGCCCGCCTCGTCGGGCGGCCGGCCGAAGGCGGCAGCGAGGAGGATAGACACCTCGTACAGGATGATCAGCGGGACCATCTCCAGCAGCAGCGTCACCGGGTCGATGGTGGGCAGCAGGGCCGCCACCACGGCCATGCCGAGGATCGCGTAGCGGCGGTTCTTCCTGAGCTGGGCGACGCTGACGATGCCCAGCCGCGTGACGGCCAGGACGCCCACCGGCACCTGAAACAGGACTCCCATCGCGGCGAGCAGCAGCGCGGCGAAGCTGTAGTAGTCGCGCGCCCGCAGCTGCGTGTTGAACTCGTCGGCGTTGAAGCCGAGCAGGAAGTCGATCGCCGGGCCCAGGATCACGAAGTAGGCGAACACGACGCCGCCTATGAAGAGCACCGGTACCAGCAGCAGCAGCGGGAACGCCACCCGCCGCTCCGCCGGGCTGAAAGCGGGCAGGACGAACGCGTAGATCTGGTAGAGGATCAGCGGCAGCGCGAGGACGATGGCCGCGTACAGCGCGATCGTGATGGTGGTGAGGAAGGGCTCGGTGGGCCCCAGCGTGATGGGCTCCTGCCCATCGGGGAGGGGCTCGTTCAGCAGGTCGAGGATCGCGTGGTTCTGCCAGCCGCAGAGAGCGAACGCCACACCCAGGCCGAGCAGCGAGATGACGATGCGGGAGCGAAGCTCGTCGAGATGGTCGACGACGCTCAGGCGGTCGTCGTGGGAGACCGGCTTGATCTTGGCCACGGGCGGCGGGAGGAGCGGCTAGGAGGCGTCCGCGGAGCTCTTCTCGCGACGCTCGGCGGATGCCTGCTCGTCGGACTCCGCCTTGGTCAGCTCCGGCCGGTCCTCGTCCTCGTCATCGGAGTCCTTGCCGGTGACGGAGTCCTTGAACTCGCGCATGCCCCTGCCCAGGGACCTGCCGAGGTCGGGCAGGCGCTTGGGCCCGAAGATGATCAGGACGATCACGAGAACGATGACTATTTCGAGTGGGCCGATGTTGGGCATGGCGGTTCCTCAGCGTCTGGTTTCGGATCCGATGGTAGACCGGATCACTTCTCCCGCTCGAAGTTGAGGTAGAAACGGCTGGGCGTGGGCTCCGCCTGACCCTGGTACTTCGACCCCTTCCCGGTGCCATAGGGGTGCTCCACGGGCCCGTCCATGCGCATGAACGAGAGCTGCCCGATCGGCATGCCGTGATAGATCGTGATCGGGAGGTTGGCCACGTTCGAGAGCTCGAGCGTGAGGTTGCCTGAGAAGCCCGCGTCCACGAAGCCGGCGGTGGAGTGGATGAGCAGGCCCAGGCGGCCGAGCGAGCTCTTGCCCTCCAGCCGCGCCACGAGGTCGTCGGGCAGCGTGACGCGCTCGAGTGTCTGACCGAGAACGAACTCCCCCGGGTGCAGGATGAACGCCTCGTCGCCGTTGACCTCCACCAGCTCGGTGAGGTCATCCATCGGCTGCCGGACGTCGATGTAGGGGTGGCGCGCGTTGTGGAACACGCGGAACTGCCGGTCCACCCGGACGTCGATGCTCGAGGGCTGGACCAGGCCCGGGTCATACGGATCGATGACCACCCTCCCGGCCTCGATCTCGCTGCGAATCGTGCGGTCGCTGAGCACCACGGCCGGCGGAGTCTAGCGCCGGCCCTCCCCCTCAAGTTCGCCCCCACGATGCCGATACCGGGGGCAGGGAGAGGCATTCCGATGGACAGCACCGACAGCCGAGACCATCACATCAAGCGCATCGTGCTGCCGAGCGGGAAGACGATCGAGGTCGTCTACTTCTCGGACGAGCTGCCGGACGCGGTCGACCATGCCACCGAGGCCGTCGCCGAGGCCGCCGAGGCGCCCACCTCCGGGCTTCACGTCTGCCCCCGCTGCGAGTCCAGCTTCGTGCATCCGACCGAGTGGTCGGAGGCCGGCCAGGAGCGCTGGCGCGTGGCGCTGCGCTGCCCCAACTGCGAGTGGCACGGATCGGGCGTCTTCAACCAGGAGCTCGTGGACTGGTTCGACGAGCAGCTCGACCACGGCACCGACGCCCTCGTCCGCGACCTGAAGCGGCTCACGCGGGCGAACATGGAGAGCGAGATCGACCGCTTCGTCGACGCGCTCGCGGCCGACGCCATCCTCCCCGAGGACTTCTGACCCGCATTCTCAGGTTCGAGCGGGCGCCGGGCGGTCAGCCCGTCCCTTCGTCAAAGGAGGCGCGCGGTATCAGGCGTAGCGCGCCACCACCGCGTCGGCCACCAGCTCCAGTGCCTTTCGCGGGCGGTCCGGGAGGTGCGCGGCCTCCAGCGACGCCTTGGCGGCCGCCACGTGCTCCAGCGCCCTCTCGCGGGCAGTCTCCAGCGCGCCCGTGGCCGCGATGTGGTCGCACACGCACTTCGCCTCCCCAGGCGTGGTGACCTCGGCGCGGAGGTCCAGCGCGCGCAGCCGCTCGTCGCTGCGGCGGGCCAGGATCAGCGGGAGCGTGACGGTGCCGTCGAGCAGGTCGGTGCCCCGGTCCTTGCCGGTGCGCGCGGCGGGGCCGGACACGTCGAGCACGTCGTCGAAGATCTGGAAGGCCAGCCCCACGCCGGCGCCGAAGTCGCCGAGCGCCTCGGCGGCCGGCGGGCCCGGATCGCCGAGGCGGGCGCCGAGCCGGCAGGCGGCCTCGAACAGGCGGCCGGTCTTGAGCCCGCAGCGCGTCAGGTAGCGCTCCTCGCCCACGTCGGGCGACCATGCGTCCTCGCGCTGCATGAGCTCGCCGCGGGCCAGCGCCGAGGACGCCTGGGAGAGGTCGCGCACCGCGTCGGGGCTGCCGCCGCGGACGAGCTCCGCGAACGCGCGCGAGAACAGGAGGTCGCCGGTGGCGGTGGCCGCCCCGCGGCCGTCGCTGGCGAAGACGGTGGGGCGCCCGCGGCGCAGCGGCGCGCGGTCGAGCACGTCGTCGTGCACGAGCGTGGCCATGTGCAGCAGCTCCACGGCGGCGGCGGCCCCCACCAAGTCGTCGCTCGCGCGATCGCCGGCGCAGAGGAACACGAGCATCGGGCGCAGCCGCTTGCCCCCTGCCGCCAGCGTGGCGCCCGCGTGGGAGCCGAGCGTGGCGCCGTGACCCCGCGCAACCGCGGCGAGCCGCGTCTCCGTGCGCTCGAGCAGGCCGCCGAGCTCGGGGCCACCGGCCGCCAGCACCTCGGCGAACCCGGCCGCCGCAGCTCCCGCCTCGGCGCTCACGCCCGTACGGTCCCGGCGTGCAGCGCGATGATGCCGCCCGCCGTGAGCACCCAGCGTACGTCGTCGAGACCGGCTCGGTGCATGGCGGCGCCGAGCTCCCGCGGGCCTGGGAAGCGGCGCACCGAGCTCGGCAGGTAGTCGTAGGCGTCGGGGTCGCCGGCCACGCGCCCCAGCAGCGGCACCACGCGGTCGAACCAGACGCGGAAGAACCACGACAGCGGCGGCCGCTGCGGCGTGGTGATCTCGAGGATCACCACGCGGCCTCCTGGCCGCACCACGCGCGCCATCTCTGCCAGCCCCCGCTCGAGGTCGGCGAAGTTGCGCGCGCCGAAGCCGACGGTGGCGGCGTCGAAGCTGCCGTCCTCGTAGGAGAGCTCCAGCGCGTTGCCCCACTCGAACGCCAGCCCGGGGGCCTTGCGCCGCGCGAGCGCCAGCATCTCCTCGGAGAAGTCCATCCCGACCACCTCCGCCCCGCGCCCGGAAAGCGCCACGGCCAGGTCGCCGGTCCCGGTGGCCACGTCCAGCGCCCGAGAGCCCGGCCGCACCCGCGCCAGGTCCGCCGCGCGCGAGCGCCAGCGATGGTGCATCCCCGCCGTCATGACGGAGTTCATGAGGTCGTAGACGCGCGCGATGCGGTCGAACATCGCCCGCACCTGCTGCTCGGGGAGGGTCCCCGTGCCGGGTGCGTCCACTACTTCAGGGAGGCGAGGAAGTCCACCAGCTCCTGGAACTTCTCGGGCTCTTCCTGCTGCAGCGCCGCGTACGACGGCATCGGCGCGGTGGGGTTGACCAGCGTGCGCTCGATGGCCGGCGCGGGCAGGCGCTCGCCGATGCTCGTGAGCGCGGGCCCGGGCCCGTGGTTGCCGTTCTCGCCGATGTTGTGGCAGGCCAGGCAGCCGGCGGAGGCCGCCACGGCCTTGCCCTCCTCGTACTGCGGCGCCACTTCCAGATCGATCTCGGTGGGCGAGCCGGCGAGCGCGCCGAGGAGCGTGAGGTAGAGCATGGCGCCGATCACCGTGATGCCCGACAGCGTGGCGATCGGGCGGCGCATCGGATGGCGTTCCGGCCCCCGGTCGAGGAAGGGGAGCAGGAGGAGCAGCACCATGCAGACAGTGGGGATGCCGACGCTCGCGAGGAACACGAGCTCCGGCGGCTTGATGACCCGCAGCAGCTCGAAGAGGAAGAAGAAGTACCACTCGGGACGCGGCGTGTAGGTGGTGGTAGTCGGGTCCGCCTTGGGCCCGAGCTCGGCGCCGAGGAACAGCGCCATCACGATGATCACCCCGAGCACGATGGCCGCCATCGCCGAGTCCTTCAGGACGGCATAGGGGAAGAACGGCTTGCCCTTGTTCTTCAGGATCGAGTACTCGCGGAGGTACTGCTCCTTCTGGCGGGCGTCCACGCTAGATCTTCTCCTCGGACAGCGCCTTGTCCTTCTCCGCCTTCAGCCACGGCGGCGCGGTTGTCCCGAGCTTGGCCACGAGATACAGGTGCGCGCCTATCAGCGCCGCGATGAGGCCCGGGATGAGCAGCATGTGGAGTGAGTAGAAGCGCGCGAGCGTGGTGGCGCCGAACTCCGGCCCGGCGCGCAGGAAGTCCGCGAGATAGGGGCCGACCAGCGGGCCCGACGCGTTGATGTTCACGCCCACGATCGTGGCCCAGTAGGAGCGCTGGTCGAACGGCAGCAGGTAGCCCGTGAAGCCCATGGCCAGGGTGAGGATCAGCAGCACCACGCCGATCACCCAGTTCAGCTCGCGCGGGTACTTGTACGCGCCGAAGAAGAAGGTCCTGCCCATGTGCAGGAAGATCAGGACGACCATCACGGTGGCGCCCCAGCGGTGCATGCCGCGCACCAGCTCGCCGAGGAAGACGTCGTTGGTGATGTGCTGCACCGACTGGTAGGCCTCGTCGGCCGAGGGCCTGTAGTACATCGCGAGGAACACGCCGGTCACGGCCTGCGAGACGAACGCGAACATGGTGGCCGAGCCCAGGGTGTAGAACCAGTTGGTGCCCTTGGGGACCTTGCGGAAGAGGAAGCCGCGCAGGAACGGGCTCGCGCCGCTGCGCTCGTCCAGCCAGCCGACGGCGGAGGCGCCGGCCTCGGCGGCCTGATCCCCGACGGTCGGCTTGGCGGTGCTGCCGTTGCCGTTGGCGCCGGGCCGGCCGGGACGCGGGGTGAGGGCGCGCGGGAGCGGAGGCCTGGGGAGCTTCATGTGCTGGGCCTCGACGGATACAGGTACTGCCACAGCCCGTCGAGGTGGTTGGACGGGTCACGCGGGCTGAAGCGGTCGAGCTTGGCGTTGAGCGAGAAGCGCTCGCCCACCATCACGCGGCCGTTCTCGACCCTCGTGTAGAAGCGGTCGAGCGGGCGGACCGGCGGGCCGCCGGTGACCTCGCCCTCGAATCCGTACACGCCGCCGTGGCACGGGCAGATGAAGCGCTGCGAGGCCTGCACGTAGCGCACCGGGCAGCCGAGGTGCGCGCAGCGCGTGGAGATGGCCACGTAGGGCAGGTCGTCGTTGGTGGGGTCGTCGCGCTGCTGATTGAAGCGCCGCACGTAGATGGTCGTCTTCCCGGCCTCGCCCACTTCCGGGACGATGTCGATGACCTTCGAGACGTAGGTGTCGGCGTTGAAGTCGCTCTCCGCGCCGACGTCCTGGAAGCGCTCCGGGAGCTGGTCCTCGAAGATCGGGCCGAGCGCGAAGCCGAGCGCCGGCAGGCCGAATGCCGCCGACGCCACCCCTCCCGCGGCGAGCGCGCCGCCCGTGAACAGGCCGCGCCGCGTGACCGTCTCGCCCTCGAACGCGCCGGGCATGCCGCGGTCGGCGGTGTAGGGCGACTTGCGCTTCTTGGGGGGCTTGGGATCTCGGGCCATGAGCGTGAGTCGGCGCCGCGCGCGGGCGCGCGATCGGCGCGGAACTCTAGCGTCATGAAGGGTACGGGCGCTGGGACACCCGTTCACATCGCAATCGCGCCAAATCAGGCCGGTGAGGCCAGGCGCTGCGCCACCGCGGCGCGAGCTCCGTCCCCCTCGCCCGCGCCCAGCTTGGCGCCGGCGGCGTCCCAGGCGGCGTCGGCCAGGTCGGGCCTGCCGTCGGCCTGGGCCCAGGCGCAGAGCGAGATGAGGTCCGACAGCTCGGCCACCGCCGCCACGTCCCCGGCGTCGGCGAGCCGCGCCAGGCCGAGCGCGTAGAGCGTGTCGCCCGCCAAGAGGCGCAGATCGCCGTCCATCCCACTGAACGCGCGTGGCTCGCCATAGTGCATGAGATAGCCCTCGTGGACGGCCTCGAGCACGAAGGCGCGGTCGGGGTCGGCCACCTGGTCGAAGCGGCCGGGGCCGGGATCGAGCCGCGCGTGCGCGGCGAGCGCCGGCTCGGCAGCCTCCGCGACGCGCGCCAGGACGCTCACGTGGAAAGCGCCTCCCGGGCGGCGGCCAGCGTGCGGTCGACCTCCTCCTCCCCGTGGGCCAGTGACGGGAACCAGGCCTCGAACTGCGATGGCGGGAGGTAGACGCCGCGCGCGAGCATGACGCGCCAGAAGCGGGCGAAGGCGTCGAGGTCGCAGGCGGCCGCGGCCGCGTAGTCGCGCGGGGGCTCCGGCGCGAAGAAGACGGTGAGCAGGCCGGGCCGCCAGACCACCGACACCGGCGCGCCCACCGCCTCGAGGCCGGCGGCGAGGCGCGCGGTGGTGGCCTCGAGGCGCGCGTAGGCACTGCCGTCGAGCAGCCCGAGGGTGGCGAGGCCGGCGGCGGTGGCCAGCGGGTTGCCCGAGAGCGTGCCGGCCTGGTAGACGTCGCCGGCGGGCGCCACGCGCTCCATCAGCTCGCGGGGGCCCGCGAAGGCCGCGGCCGGGAGGCCCCCGCCGATGACCTTGCCGAGGATCGTGAGGTCGGGCGTGACACCCTCGCGCTCCTGGGCGCCGCCGCGCGCCACGCGGAAGCCCGTGATCACCTCGTCGAACACGAGCAGCGCGCCGCTCGCGTGGGCGGCGCCGCGCAGGAAGGGCAGGAAGCCCTCCTCCGGCGGCACCACCCCCATGTTGCCCGGGTAGGGCTCGCAGACGATGGCCGCGACCTCCCGCTCCGCCAGCGCGCGCTCCACTGCCTCGCGGTCGTTCCAGGGAGCCACGATCGTGTCGGCCACCTGCGCGGCCGTGACGCCCGCACTGGCCGGGAGCTGCTGGGTTGCAAGACCTGACCCCGCCTCCGCGAGCAGGCCGTCCACGTGACCGTGGTAGGCGCCCGCGAACTTGAGGATCGCGTCGCGGCCGGTGGCCGCGCGGGCCAGGCGCAGCGCGCTCATCGACGCCTCGGTCCCCGACGAGGTCATCCGCACCATCTCCGCCGACGGGATGCGGGCGACCACCTCCTCGGCCAGCTCCACCTCGGCAAGCGTGGGCGCGCCGAAGCTCGTGCCCCGCGCCGCAGCCGCCTGCACGGCCTCCACCACCTCCGGGTGGGCGTGGCCGGCGATGAGCGGCCCCCAGGAGCAGACCCAGTCGACGTAGGAGTTGCCGTCGACGTCCTCGATCGAGGCGCCCTGCCCGCCGGCGATGAAGATCGGATCGCGCCCCACCGCCCGCATGGCCCGGACGGGGGAGTTCACACCGCCCGGCAGCAGCGCGACGGCGCGCTCGTACGGCGTGCTCACGGCCCTAGATTCGCTCCCGCTCCCAGCTCGCGTGGTCGTCGGTGAAGTAGAGGAGGCGGATCTTCTTGAACTCGGTGGAGGAGTAGAGCGTGGCGCGCTCGTCCACGCCGGTGTGCTCGGCGATGGCGTCGAGCACGGCGTCGCACTCCTCCTTCGAGCGCCCGTGGGCCATCGTGAAGACCGAGTAGGGCCAGTCCGCGTAGGTGGGGCGCTGGTAGCAGTGCGAGACGCCGCGGAAGGCCGCCATGCGCGGGCCGAGGTCCATGACCTGGTCCTCGGGCACCTTCCACACGCCCATGCCGTTGGCGGAGAAGCCGGCGCGGCGGTGGAAGAGGATCGCCGCCACGCGGCGGAGGATGCGGCGCTCGCGCTGGGACTCGAGCTGCTCCAGCAGGCGCTCCTGGGTGATGCCGAGCTCGGCCGCGGCGGGCGCGTAGGGCTCGGGGATCACCGGCATGTCGCCCTGCAGCGCGCGGATGAGCGGCACGTCGAGGTCGTCGAGCTGCGCGGGCTCGGGATCCTTGGGCTCCTCGACCTGCGCGACGGCCGAGAGCGCGTCGGTGCCCCCCTCCATCTCGAGGTTCATGTTGATCTTGAAGAGCCGCAGCGTGGGCAGCTGGCGCACGGACTCCGCGCCGGCCTCCGCGGCGAGCGCCTCCAGCGTGCCGTCGAGCCCGAGCTTCGACCCCGGCTCGGTGGCGATCGTGAACCAGATGTTGAAGTCGTGGTTGCGCAGGTAGTTGTGCGAGACGCCGGGATGCGCGTTGATGATGTCCGCCGCTCGCCACGGGTTGTCCGGGTCGACCTTGGCCGCCACCAGCATCGACTGGTAGCCCAGCACCCGCGTGTCGAAGATCGGCGTGACCTGGCGGATGATGCGCTCGTCGAGCAGTCGCTGCACGCGGCGCAGCACCTCGTCCTCCTCGACCCCGGCAAGCTCGGCCACCCGCAGGTACGGGCGCGGCTCCAGCGGGAAGCGCGACTGCATGAGGTTGAGCAGCTGCCTGTCGAGCTCGTCGAGTGCGATCGCGGCGCCGTCCTTGCGCGCACGCGTCTTCAGTCCGAAGTTGCCAGCCAATTCGCTACGTCCTTCGCGTGGTAGGTGATCACGATGTCGGCGCCGGCGCGGCGGACGCCGGTGAGCGCCTCGAGCACGGCCGCGCGCTCGTCGAGGTGTCCGGAGGCAGCCGCCGCCTTGATCATGGCGTACTCCCCGCTCACGTTGTATGCAGCCACCGGCAGCCGCGTGGCGTCCTTGATCCGGCGGATGACGTCGAGATAGGGCAGCGCCGGCTTGACCATCACCACATCGGCGCCCTCCTCCACGTCGAGCAGCGCCTCGCGCACCGCCTCGTCGGCGTTGGCGGGGTCCATCTGGTAGCTGCGGCGGTCGCCGAACGCGGGCGCGGAGTCGGCCGCCTCGCGGAACGGCCCGTAGAAGGCGGAGGCGAACTTGGCGGAGTAGGCGATGATCGGCGTGTCGGTGTGGCCCTCGGAGTCGAGCTGGGTGCGCAGCGCGCCCACCCGGCCGTCCATCATGTCGCTCGGCGCGACCGCGTCCGCGCCCGAAGCCGCGTGCGAGATAGCCGTCTTCGCGAGCAGCTCGAGCGTGAGGTCGTTGTCGATGGTGCCCGCGTCGGTGACCACGCCACAGTGGCCGTGCGACGTGTAGCTGCACAGGCACACGTCGGTGAACACGAGCAGCTCGGGGTGGACGTCCTTGATGGCGCGCACGGCGAGCTGCACCACGCCCTCGTCGTCCCAGGCGCCCGAGCCGGACTCGTCCTTCTCCGCCGGCACGCCGAACAGCAGCACGGCCGGGATGCCGAGCGCATGCGCCGAGCCGGCCTCCTCGACCGCGTTCGCGATCGACACGCGCTCGATCCCCGGCATGCCGGGGACGGGGGTGCGCTCGTCGGAGCCGAGCTGCACGAACATCGGGTACACGAGGTCGGAGGCCGAGAGCTCGGTCTCGCGCACCAGGTCGCGCAGGACCCCGGTCTTGCGCAGCCTGCGCAGGCGCGTCTGCGGAAAGGCCATCGGAAGGAGTCTAGGCGGGCGGTCGCGTCACGCCGCGACCTGGGGCGTGGGCCTGCCGCGCTCGATGCGCCGCCGCTCCGTGCTCGCCACCAGGTCGAAGTAGCGCGTGCAGTAGCCGCGCGCGAGCGGCTTGGGCGTGACCGGGCGGGCGGCGCGCATGGCCCGGACCACGGCGCGGTGGGCCATCTCCTGCCGCGGCGACCAGGACAGTCCGTACAGCACGCGCACGCGCGCGGGAAGGCTGCCGAGCATGATCAGGTCGTGCACCCGCTTGGCGGGCTGCAGGTGGGTGGGCATCGGGATCTCGAATGCGGTGAAGGCACCCACCACCTTGGCCTCCGGCGTCAGGTGCAGGTCCTCGCCGGACAGCTGCTCGTCCCACCAGGCGCGGAAGTCCGGGTAGGTGGGCGGCGCGACGTCGCGCGGCATGCCGAACAGCTCGGCGAAGCGGATGTAGTCCTGCCAGAACGACTCGCGCTCGGCGGGCTCGAGGCGGCGCACGAAGAGGTCGTAGAAGTGCTCTGCCGAGTCGGCGGCGACCGCCACCGTCCAGAGCATGAGCTGCGGGTCGAACGCGTCGTAGCGGGTGCCCCTGGGATAGTGCGGCCCGGCGTCCTCGGGCAGTGCGCCGTTCACGCGCTCGTGCATCCTGTGGACCATGGCCAGCACGCGGTCGGCCTCCTCGCGCGTGCCGAAGAAGATCGTCTCGAACATCTTGCCCGTGTGGGCGAGGCGCCGGAACGGCGTGAGCTTCTGGCGCGTGTGCTCGGCGGTTCCGACGTAGTTGAGCGGCTTGAGCGCGCCGATGCAGAGTGCGCGCTGGCCGTAGTGGAGGCCCACGAGCCGTTCGCCGTGGACGCGCCGCAGCACCGACCTGCCGCGGGGAAAGTAGCCCTCGTCCATGTGGAAACGGATGTTATCAGATACCCTCGTGCCCGTGAGCGTCTATGCCGGGGTGTCAGCCGAGGACCGCCGCGCCGGGCGGCGCGCGCGGCTGCTCGAGGCCGGACTGGACCTCGTGGGCAGCGACGGCTGGCAGGCGGCCGGCGTGCGGGCCATCTGCTCGCGCGCGCGGCTCACGCCGCGCTACTTCTACGAGAGCTTCGAGAACCGGGAGGCGCTGCTCGTGGCCATCTTCGACTCCATCTCCGAAGAGGCCGCCGGGCGCGTGGTCGAAGCCGTGGTGGCGGCCCCCGAGGACGCGGAGGCCAAATCGCGCGCGGCGGTCGAGTCCTTCGTGGACCTGCTCGTGGAGGACCCGCGCAAGGCGCGCGTGATGTTCGTGGAGGCCATGGGCATCGAGGCGCTCGAGCGCCGCCGGCACGAGGTGCTGCGGATGTTCGCCCGGCTCATCCGCGACCAGGGCCGGGAGTTCTACGGCCGGCCCGCCGGGTCGGACCGCATCCTCGACACCACGGCGTTCCTCCTCGCGGGCGGTCTGGCCGAGCTGCTGCTGGCGTGGCTGGACGGCGAGCTGTCATCGAGCCGCGACGAGCTGGTGGACGACTGCGCCGCGCTGCTGGCGGCGACCGGCGAGGCCGCCGCGGCGATCGCGCGCGAGCGGACGCGGACCTAGGCGAACCATGCCGGCTCGTGCCGGCACCCTCCTGCCCTGAGCACCCATACGGTGCCCAAGGCAGGACGCTCGCCCACGGCCCCTGGCCTACGCGAAGCGGCGCAGCGCGAGGCGACCCGCCAGGCCGAACGCCAGCGCGAGCGCGCCCAGGTGCAGCAGCGGCACGCCGATGCCGCCCTCGGCGCCGAGCGCCGCCTCCATCGCGTCGAGCGTGGGCTTGAAGGGGAAGAGCGCGGCCACCACGCGCAGCACGTCATAGAGGCCGCCGGACACCGAGCCGGACGGCACGAGCGAGACCACCGCCACCGGCAGCGAGAGCATGAACGCAAGCAGTGACGCCGCCCGCACCTCGCGCGTGAGCGCGCCGATGGCCAGCCCCATGGCCGCAAAGGCCAGCGCGCCCGCGACGGCGGCCACGATCCACAGCGGCACGCGGGTGAAGTCCAGGCCCACGAAGAGCCCGATGCCGATCAGCATCAGCACGCCCACGGGCGCCGCCATCGCGGCCGCCACCAGCGCCTTCTCCACCAGCAGCGCGGTGCGCGAGACCAGCCCGCGCACCAGCCGCAGGAAGACGTTCTCCTCCCGCTCCAGGGCGAGGATGCCGGCGGCCAGGAGCATGGCCACGAACATGAGCGACACGGTGACCGCGATGGCGGCCGCGAACGACGCGAGCGGCGCGTCGCCGCCCTCGACCACGGTCTGCTCCACGCGGATCGGCGTGCCCACCGACGACAGGACCTCGTCGGAGAGGTCGAGGTTCTCGCGCGCGAGGCGGGCGAAGCTGATCACCTGCTCCACGCGATCGCGCACGGGCGAATCGCCCGGCAGGTCCCGCAGGGTGTCCTCGAGGATGGCCTGCGCCCGCTCCAGGCCGAGCACGTCGAAGTCGCGGCCCAGGAACGAGAACTCGCCGCCGGTGACGATCAATCCGAGGTAGTCCAGCGCGACCTCGGTGAAGCGCTCCGTGAGGGCGGCGTTGGCATCCGCCACCTGCGACTTGATCGTGTTCTCGACGAACTCCCGCTTGACCGGGTCCTCGGCGTTGTAGAAGACCTCGACCGTGGCCGGCTCGAGCCCCGAGGACAGCTTCTGCGTGATGTCGGGCGGGATGATCAGCGCGCCGAGGACCTCGCCCTCGCGCACCATCTCGATGGCCTCCTCCCGGCTCGACACCGGCACGGTCTCGAGCGCCTCGAAGAGCTGGCTCGCCTGCCCCACCGCGTCGATCTCCTCTCCGCCGATCGAGATGACCTCCGCGGCCTCGGGCACCTGGTTGAGGAAGGCCACCCGCGGCTCCCCCGGTCCGCGCGTGAGCGCGAAGCCCACGATCACGGCGATGATCACCGGGTAGGCCACCAGCAGCGCCAGCAGCAGCGGCGAGCGCCTGAGGATGCGGATGTCCTTCGCGAAGAGGTGGCGCACGGGTCAGGTGGCCATCTCTAGTGACCGCGCTGGCGCAGGAACGCCACGAACGCGCTCTCGAAGTCCAGCCCGGTCGTGCCCACCGCGTGCTCGAGCTCGCGCGGCGATCCGGTGAACAGCCGCTCGCCGTCGGCCAGCACCACGAGCTGGTGGGCGTGGCGGTCGGCCTCCTGCACGTTGTGGGTGGAGTACACGACCGTCGTGCCCGCGTCCGACAGCCCGAGGATGAACTCCCAGAGCCGCTCGCGCTGGCGCGGGTCGAGCGCGGCGCTGGGCTCGTCGAGCAGCAGCACCGGCGGGTCGGCGAGCAGGCCGATGGCGATGTTCACCCGCTGCCGGTTGCCGCCCGACAGCACGCCGACCTGGTCGTGCGCGCGGTCCTCCAGGCCGGTCTGGGCCAGCATTCGCGCCACCACGCCGTCCACGTCGGGGCAGCCTTCGAGCTTGGCGAACAGGCGCAGGTTCTCGTCCACCGTGAGCTTGCCGTACAGCGCGGCCTGCTGGGGAACCCAGCCCACCTCGCGCGGCACGCGGTTGACGCCGCCGTCGTCGGGGCGCTGGATGCCCGCGAGGATCGAGAGCAGCGTGGTCTTGCCGGCGCCGTTGGGCCCGATGACGGCCACGAGCTCGCCCCGTCCCGCGCGCAGCGACACGTCCTTGAGCGCCACCCTCTCCCCGTAGCGCTTCACGAGTCCCGTGGCCTCGAGCACGGGAGTGGCCGGCTCTGCCGCGCCGGTCGCGGCGGCGGTGGCGGGACGGGCCATGCGGGCAAGGGTGACAGAATCGCCCGCCGTGAAGCTTCTGTTCGTGGGTGACGTGGTGGGCGGCATCGGGCGGCGCGCCCTTGCCGGGCTGCTGCCCGGGATCCGCGAGCGCCACGCGCCCGACTTCGTGGTCGTGAACGGCGAGAACGCGGCCGGCGGCGTGGGCATCACCGAGCGGGTGGCGCGCGAGCTGCTCGACCTCGACGTGGACGCAATCACTCTCGGCAACCACGCCTACCGCCACCGCGACGTGTACGGGCTGCTCGACACCGAGACGCGGATCGTGCGCCCGGCCAACTACCCGAAGGGCAATCCGGGCCGCGGGGTGACGGTGGTCGAGCGCGGCGGCGCACGGCTGGCCGTGGTCAACCTCTCGGGAATCGTGTTCATCGAGGCCGCGCGCTCGCCGTTCCCCGAGGCCGACGCCATCGTGGCCGGCCTGCGCGGGCGCGCCAACCACGTGCTCGTGGACTTCCACGCCGAGGCCACCAGCGAGAAGGTGGCCATGGGCTGGCACCTCGACGGGCGCGTGACCGCCTGCGTGGGCACCCACACCCACGTGCCTACCAGCGACTTCCGCGTGCTGCCGGGCGGCACCGCCTACATCAGCGACGTGGGGATGACCGGGCCGCGCGGCGGCGTGATCGGCATGAAGCGCGAGCCGGCACTCGAGCGCTTCCGCACCCAGATGCCGGTGAAGCTGGAGACCTCGGACGAGGATCCGTGGCTCAACGCGGTGCTGATCGAGGCGGGCGACGACGGCCGGGCGACGGGGATCGAGCAGCTGCTGCTGCCGGCGGACGGCGCGTAGGCCCTACGCGCAGCAGCCCTCCCCGCGCCACGCCTCCAGCCCCTCCCGGACGGCCACGGCGGCGATCAGCAGGCCGACGAGCGGGTCGAGCCACCAGGCGCCGGCGAGCGCGTTCCCCAGCAGGCCGAGGAGCAGCGCGCCGGCGAGGTACGCGCAGAGGATGTTCTGGCGGCCCTCGCCCTTCGTGGCGGCCGAGCCGATCGCGTCCGCGATGCGCTGCTTGGCGATGCCGAGATAGGGCATGACCGCGAGGCTGGTGGCGCTGAGCACGATCCCCAGCCAGCTGACGTCGGGGCGCTCCGCTTGGACGAGCGCCTGGAGGGACTCGAACCCGACGTACGGCGCAAGCAGGAAGAACTGGATGGCCACGAGCTTCTGGGCACGACCCTCCGCGGCCGCCGAGAACATGCGCGCACCGCTGAAGCGCCAGACGATCACCAGGCTCGCGATGCCCTCGATCCCGGAGTCGATGCCGAAGCCGATCAGCGCGATCGAGCCGGCGAGGATCCCGGCGAAGATGGCGACGCCGCCTTCCAGCGCCATGTACCCGAGGCTGGCCCAGGAGAGCAGCTTCGCGCGGTTGGCCAAGCGCCGGTAGGTCTCGCGATCTACGCGAGCCGCCCGCGGTCGCGTCACGGCCGCGGGCGCGGTCATCGCGCCGCGGGGGCCTCGGCGCGAACCGCTGCCAGGAGCGCGCGGCCCGGGTCCGTGACCGAGTACATCACCATCCTGCCCTCCCGGCGGCTGGAGACCAGGGCGGCGCCGCGAAGCGTCCTCAGGTGATGGGACACGAGGTTCTCGGGCCGCTGTGCGATCCAGGCCAGGTCACACACGCAGAGCTCGTCCGTCGCGGCGAGTGCGGCGGCAAGGACCAGGCGGGTGGGATCGGCCAGCGCCCTGGCACGGTCCGCGAGGGGGCCCGCGGCCTCGTCCGTCAGCCGCTCGGCGCGTAGCGCCTCCGCCTTCGGCAGGTCGAGGCAGAGGAGGTCGCAAGAATCGTCCGGCACGGCCGTGGACCATACCAACATCTCAACGGATGTTGAGATAACTACGGGCGCGGGTCGCGCCACATGAGCCACAGCGGCGGCCCGCCGGGCAGCCGGACCTCCTCGGTGACGCGGAAGCCGTGGCGCGCGTAGAAGGCGACGTTGCGCTCCTTGGAGGACTCGAGGTAGGCGGGGATCTCGTCGGCGTCGCAGGCCTCCAGCATGGGGGCGAGCACCGCCGAGCCGATCCCCTCCCCCTGGCGCTCGGGCTCGGTGCCCAGCACGGCGAGGTACCAGTGCGGCGTCTCGGGATGGCGGTGCTCGACGCCCTCGAGCCCTCGCAGCACCCGCGCCGTGCGCCGGCCGGTCGCTGGGAGGAAGCGCGCAAGGGCCACCGTCTCCCAGAGGCTGAAGCGCCAGCCCTCGGGCGGCGCCCACAGCGCGGCGCCGGCCGCGTCCCCTGTGGTGTACACCTCGCCGCCGCCCAGCAGCGCGCGCAGGCGGGTGCGGAAGTAGCGCCGGATCCAGGCCGGGCGGGTGGCCTCGCGCGCGAAGACCCATGACATCACCGGGTCGTCGTGGAAGGCGCGGGCCAGCACCGCGGCGAGCGCCCGCACGTCGGACGGGCCGGCACGGCGCACGGGCGGCGCGCTCACTCCCACGCGCGCGGCTCCCGGTGCAGCGCGTGCAGCGCGAGCGCGACCACGCCGAGCAGCACCGCGTCGCGAACACCCACGAGCGCGAGCGCGAACGGCTCCTGGGCGACCACGTCGAAGTAGCGCGACGGGAACTCGGCGAACGTGAGGAGCGTGGCGGCCGCCACCGCCCCCGCCAGCGCCCACATGCGCCAGGCGGCGGCGAGCGCGCCCAGCGGCGCCACCCAGATCAGGAACTGCGGCGAGAGCACCGTGCCCAGCGTCGCGAAGGCGGCCACGGCGGCGAGCGCCGCGAGCACGAGGGCGCGCGCGCCGGGCCTGCGGAACACCGCCACCGCGATCCACCCGAGCACGGCGAGCAGCGCTGCCGCGAACACCGCCGCCACGGTGTCCACCACGGCGTGCACCAGCCCGTCGGAGCGGTGGCTGAACACGGGCCCGGGCTCGGCGGTGAGCCCGAGCGCCCCGGCCGCGTTGATGGCGGTGGCGGGCACGCTCTCCACCTGGACCGGGCGCTCCACGTGGTAGGCGATCGCATCCCAGGCGCCCTCGGGCGAGACCGCCACCCAGGCTCCGCCGGCCAGCGCGAGCGTGACCGCGAGCGCGGCGCCGCCGCGCGCGGCGGCGCGCCGGTCGCCGCGGCCGAGCAGCCATGCAAGCGCCACCAGCGCGACCAGCAGGGGGAACGCCTTGGTGAGCGCGCCCACGCCCGCGAGCGCGAAACCCACCTCGATCCGCCCCACGAGCACCGCCGCCACCGCCCCCAGCGCCAGCGCCACGGGCAGCAGGTCGAAGTGGGTGCGAACCATGGCGCCGGCGAGCAACGGCAGCGCCGCGAAGGCGAGCAGCGCCCGGGCCTCGCTGCCGCCGGTGAGGCGGGCCAGCCGTCCGCTCAGCAGCAGCGTGGCGACCGCCACAGCGAGCATGAGCAGGGCGAACACCACGCGGTAGGTGCCCGCGTCCGTGCCCGCGAGCCCGGCGAGCCAGAGCGGCAGCGCGCCGAGCGGCGGGTACTCGAAAGCCACGTCGCGGAACGGCACCAGACCGTCGAGGAACAGCTCGGCGTAGCTGCGGTAGACGAACAGGTCGTTCACCGTGGCGTCCGCCCACGGCCCGGCGCCGAAGGTGGCGAGCCAGCCCGCGCACAGCAGGAGTGCGGCGGGCGCCCAAGCGGGCAGCGCGCGTGCGCGGGCAGCGGCGGCGAGCGCACCCTGACGAGCAGAGGCGCTCACGCTGCCACGGCGGCCGGCGCCTGCTCGTCCCGGGGGGCGGCCGGCGCCTCGGGCGCGGCACGATGCGCCGCGAACAGCGCCACGAGCACGAGCGGGGCGAACCAGACCACGTAGAGATAGAACCAGTGCGTGAGGGTGAGCTGCAGCGCGATCAACACGGCGGCCGCGAGCGCCGCGAGCTGGCGCGGGTCCCGCCGTCGCGGTACGAAGAACAGCGCGAGCGCCAGCGCAACCACCGCCGCCTGCAGCGCGGTCTGCAGCCAGCCGAGCCCCTCCTCCTGGCCCCAGATGGAGAACGGCGAGCCCCGCCCCGCCTGGTAGCCCACCGTGCGGTCGTACAGCTCTCGCAGCCCGCCATCGGGCACGAACGGCAGGAAGGCCGCGGCCATCACCGCGGCGAAGGCGAGCGCGAACAGGAGGGCATGGCGCCCCCGCCGTTCCCCGGAGCCGCCGGCGAACAGGGGCGCCAGCGAGCCGGCCCCGAACTTTGAGGCGGCGCCGAGCGCCAGGGCCGCACCCGACGCCAGGCCCTTTCCGCGCGGAAGGGTGAGCGCGATTAGCGCGAACACCACGAGCGCCGCCAGCAGGGAGTCGTTCGCGTTCGTGGAGAGCACGAACAGCGAGTACGGATACGCGGCCCAGGCGTACGCGAGCACGATGCCCAGCCGGCGGCCGTCCGGTCCCGCCCGCAGCCGCCGCCCGAGCAGGAACAGGCCGCCGAGCACGAGCAGGTCGAAGAGGATGGCCGCGCCGTGGGCGGCCGGCAGGCCGTCCCAAGCGCCGCTCCACGGGATGGCCTGCTCGAACGGGACGTAGACGAGGTAGTTCACGGGCCCGTAGGTGTCGCCATGCCGGTTGTTCTCGGGGAAGGTGCCGTCGTACAGCCCCTCGCCGTCGGCGATCTGGTCCGCCCCCACCACCCCGGAGTAGCCCACGTCGATCACGTTGGAGTCGGTGACGTTGAGGGCGATGCGGAAGCCCACGAGGAATATGAGCGCCAGCGCGAGCCAGGTGACCGGCACCAGCGGAACGAGCGGCCGGGCGCGCTCACGCGGGCGGAAGCCCACCCAGAGCATGCGGGCGAGCAGGTACGCCAGCACCGGATAGGCGAGCGGCACCGACGTGGAGATCTCCCCGCGGTTGAAGTACACGTGCGAGACCGCGAAGGCCACCATCACGAGCAGGTCCAGGTGCAGGAGCCGGAACGGCCGCCGCGGATCGATGAACGGGATGAGGAAGAGCAGCCCGAGCGTGACCCACACGTAGGGGGCGTTGAAGGTGCGCCCGAACGCCCCCTCGTAGCCGCGCGCCATGCGCCAGGCCACCTGGGGGCCCGTCCACGTCTCGAGCACCGCCCTCAGGCTGTCGGAGACGTGCACCTGGACCACCTCGTCGTCGCCCGCGAACCAGCTGATCTGCCAGCGGCCGGGGCCGCGCGTGTAGGTGCCCGAGTCCAGACCCGGATGGCGTTCCTTCGCGGCGCGCACCTCGGGCGTGCGCTCGGAGATGCGCACCGCCTCGCGCCCGGTCAGCTCGAAGCCCTGCGGGGGCTGGGTGAGCGACTCGGGCGTCGTCAGCCCCTGCGCGCCGGCGGGGGCGGCCGCGAGCAGGAGGAGGACGAGGGCGGCTAGCGCCGCGAGCGCCGGCGCCCGAACGTCCACATCTTGTTCCCGACGAAGTTGAGTGGCGTGGCGAGCGCGACCGAGAGCGCCTGGGCCCCGACCTCCGGAAGCTCGCCGGCGCTCACGAGCAGCTGGAGCATGCCGGCCTGGAAGAGGAAGGCGATCACGCTCACCGTGAAGAAGCGCGCGGCCTGGAAGCCGGCGTGCCCCTCGCGCGCGCCGAACGTCCAGTGGCGGTTCCACCAGAAGTTGTTCATGACGGCCACCGCGAACGCCGCCGTGGCTGCCGCGAGGTGGTGCACGTCGAAGACGGCCACGGCGAGCGTGAACACGCACAGGTTGACCGCGTAGCCGGACCCGCCGACGACGCAGAACTTCACGAGCTGCACCCAGTTGTGCGGTCGCCGGAGACCGTGCCTCACACGCGTGTGTGCGCGCACAGGCTCGGTGGAGGGCGACGCGACGGCCTCGTCGCGCATGATCACGAGGGTAGCGAGAAGTGGTCGAGGGTCGCCGTGGCCGCGTCCGCGATCGTCCACTGCTCGCGGGCGTCCACCGACTCGGGCCCGGTGCCGCAGAAGATGAGCGTTCCCAGCGAGTCGCCGCGGTGCAGCGAGCCGTGGCTGCCACCGCCCACGTGGTCGGCTCCGCCCCAGTCCACGAACTCGTAGCCGGGCTCGGCGGAGACGAGCACGTCGCCCGACGACGGGCAGGTGAGCGCGGACCACAGCCGGCCGAGCGCGTGCGGATACATGCGGCTGGTCACGCGGCCGTCCGCCACGCGCAGCTCGAGCGCCTCGAGGTCGCCCTCCACGCTCCAGCGCCCGCCGCGCAGGTCCTCAAGGTCGCCGCCGGGCGCGAAGCGCAGCTCCCCGCGCCGGCTCGACACCACGCCCTCGGCGCCGCCTGTGCCCGATCGGGCATCCAGGCGGGCCACCAGGTCCACGCCGTCGGCATCCTCGAGCTGGCGGGCCACCAGCGGAGCCAGTCCGTCGCGGCGCTCGGGGTCGAGCACGTAGACCATGGCCGAGCGGGCCGCGGGGCAGACCGCCAGCTCCGCCTCCTCCGGCGCTGGGTCGTGCGGGTCGAGGATGCGCCAGCCCTCCAGCACGCGCGTGAGGAGCAGGCGGTCCTCCACCTGCGTCTGGGAGTGGTCCGACATCACGATCACCGCGTGGTCGCGCAGGAACTCGTCCGGCCCGCCGCCCGCGTGCATGATGCGCTCGAGCGCGCGATCCGCGGCGGCGATCGAGGTGACCTGCGCGTAGGGCCCGTGCTTGTGCGAGTACGTGTCGTTGTCGGGCAGCGAGAAGAGCATGAAGTCGAACAGCTCGTTGTCCACGAGGTGGGCGCCCACACAGCCCGTGTGCTGGTCACGCTGGCCCGGCATGCCCAGGGTCGAACGGCAGCCGGTGCGGCGCGACGCGAACAGATCGGCATAGAAGAGCTCGGTGGGGCCCCACACGGCGTGGCGGAACGCCGCGGCCTTGGCGATGCGCGGGTAGATGCCGTCCTCGGCGATCGTGTGGCGGGTGCGCCCGCGGTAGATGAGGTACGTGGTGCCGGCCGTGCGCAGGCCCGCATCCTCCAGCCGCTCGAAGACCGTGTCCACCCCGCGGCTGAGGTGGGCCATGTTCATGTTGTAGACGGTGTCGTAGAGCGAGCGCACCACGCCGAACGTGCGCGTGGCCTCGAACGACGAGCCGTACTCCACGTAGCGCTGCTCGCCGCGGTGATACCAGTTCATCGACGGGATGTTGTGGTCGTGCGGCTCCGTCCCGGTGGCGATCGTGGCGGACGCCACCGGGGTGACCGAGGGGAAGCTCGACACGCAGTCGCGCACGTAGACGCCACGCTCCACGATCGTGGCGAGCGCGGGCGCGCGGCCGTCGGCGATCGCCCGCTCGAGCATCTCCGGCTTGAGCGAGTCGATGACGGCGAGGACTAGCTTCTTGGGGTTCGCCACCTGGGTTCAGCGGAGGATCCGCAGGCCCTCGTACTTGCGGTCTGCCTGGCCGCGGTCCCGCACGAGCAGATAGACGAAGGCCGCGATGGCGAGGAAGCCCGCGGGCGGGGCGAGCACCGACAGGCCCGCGAGCGTAAGCGCGATCAGGTCCGCATAGGTGTCGAGGAAGCCGGCCGCGCCGGGGTCGAGCCGCTTGCGCACACGACCCAGGAAGGCGCCGGCCGCTGCGAACGCAAGCAGCGCGCAGACCACCCCCGCGGCGAGCCCGGGCCAGCCGCTGTGGCCGCCGTCCGCCAGCGAGCCGGCGAACAGCAGCCCGCCGAGCACGAGCGCCACGCCCGCGAGCAGCGGCGGCGGAAGCTCGCGGCCGCCTCGCCCGAGCACGTACGCGAGCACCGCGAGCGCAAGCACCGCGGCGAGGAAGCCGGTGCTCTCGAGGAAGGCCCAGTCCGTGCCCGTGAAGTCGATGCCGAGATCCTCACGGGCGAGCGCGCCCGCCAGCAGGGGCGGGAGGAAGGGCCGCACACCCGTGGCTGAGGCGATGCCGGCGCCCTGGCCGATGTCGAGGAACAGGCTCGTGGGGGTCGCTAGTCTGGGTCGGAGCGCCATGACGATAGACGACGACCGCAGCAGGGAAGGCGGGGGCACCGGCGAACGCAGACCCGTGCCCCGGCGGTCCACCTCGCGGGACATCGAGCGCTACAGCGGCCTGTTCGCCGCGCGCACCCGCGTCATGAAGTCCTCCGCGATGCGGGACATGATGGCCATCACCGCGCGCGCCGACGTGATCTCGCTGGCGGGCGGCCTGCCCGACACCAGCACGTTCCCGCCCGAGACTTTCGCGGCGATCGCCCAGCGCATCGCCGCGGAGTCGTGCGCGAAGGCGCTCCAGTACGGGCCCACCGACGGGCTGGCCGAGGTCAAGGACTGCATCGCCGAGGTCATGGAGGCCGACGGCTCGCCCGCTCCCGACCGCGATCAGGTCATCGTGACCACCGGCGGCCAGCAGGTGATCGACCTCGTCACCAAGACCTTCATCGACCCGGGCGACGTGGTGATCGCCGAGGCGCCCACCTACCCCGGCGCCGTGCCCACCTTCTCCTCCTACCAGGCGAACGTGGTGCAGGTGGACATGGACTCCGACGGCATGCGCATCGACCTGCTCGAGGAGACGCTGGACCGCCTCGACCGCGAGGGCCGGCGGCCCAAGTTCATCTACACCGTGCCCAACTTCCAGAATCCCGCCGGCGTCACGATGTCGCTTCCACGGCGCCGGCGCCTGGTGGAGGTGGCGCGCGAGCGCGAGCTGCTCGTGCTCGAGGACAACCCCTATTCGCTGCTGCGCTTCCAGGGCGAGTCGCTGCCTTCCCTGTATGCGCTCGACGGCGGCGTGTACGTCATGTACCTGGGCACGTTCTCGAAGATCCTGTCGCCCGGCATCCGCCTCGGCTGGGTGGTGGCACCGGCCCCCGTGCTCGACAAGATCAACCTCGGCAAGCAGGCCTCGGACCTCTGCACCTCGACGCTCTCCCAGCTCATGGTGCAGGCCTACTTCGAGCAGGGCCGCTGGCGTGACTACGTGGACTCGCTCGTCGAGATCTACCGCGACCGGCGCGACACGATGCTCGATGCACTGGCCGAGTTCTTCCCGCCCGAGGCCGAGTGGACGCGGCCGTGCGGCGGCCTCTTCATCTGGTGCACGCTGCCCGACTTCATCGACACCACGGACCTGCTCGCCCGCGCCCTGCGCGAGAACGTGGCGTTCGTGCCCGGCGAGGCCGCCTACCTCGACGGCCGCGGGCGCAGCTCGATGCGCCTCAACTTCTCGAACGCCACCGAGGACGAGATCCGCGAGGGCATCCGCCGCATCGGCAAGGTGGTGAAGGAGCAGGTCGCGCTGTACGGCACGCTCACCGGCCGCGAGAAGGCGCCTCCGCGCCCGGCGCAGCGGCCGGTGGCTCCGCCTGACGAGCTCGCCGGCGCACGGGTCGTGCCGATGCCGCGGCGAGACGCCGCGGCGGCGAAGCGGGCGCAGCGGCCGCGGCCGTGAGCCGGGTCGCCGTCCTCAAGGGCGGGGCATCGCTCGAGCGGCAGGTGTCGCTCCGCTCGGGCGCCCGGGTGGAGGACGCCCTCGAGCGGCTCGGCCACGAGGTGGTGCCGATCGACGCGGGCTCCGACCTCCTCGACCGCCTGCGCGAGACGGCGCCCGATGCCGCATTCGTGGCGCTGCACGGCCGCGACGGCGAGGACGGCACGGTGCAGGAGCTGCTCGAGCTGCTCGGGGTGCCCTACACGGGGTCGGGCGTCCTGGCCAGCATCCTCTCCTTCGACAAGGTGCTCGCCAAGCACCTCTTCGCCGGAGCCGGGATCCCCTCTCCCGAGTTCTTCGCCTTCAACGAGACGGCGTTCAAGGAGCTCGGCGCGGCCGACGCCCTGCCGGCCATCGAGGAGCGGCTCGACTTCCCGATCGTCGTCAAGCCCGCCGCTCAGGGCTCCGCGCTGGGAATCAAGTTCGCGCGCACGGCAGCCGACGTTCCGGCTGCGCTCGTGGCGGCGTTCTCCTACGACTCGAAGGTGCTGCTCGAGCGCCACGTCCGCGGCCGCGACCTGGCGGTGTCCGTGCTCGAGCGCTCCGACGGCCTCGCGGCGCTGCCGGTCGTGGAGGCCGTCCCGGTGGATGAGGACTTCTACGACTTCGAGGCCCGCTACGAGATCGGCCGCACGGAGTTCCGCTGCCCCGCGCAGCTGCCCGACGGGGTGACCGAGCGGGCGCAGGAGCTGGCGCTCGCGGTCTTCTCGCTGCTGGGCTGCTACGGCTTCGGCCGCGTTGACCTGATGCTCGAGGAGGACAGCGGCGAGCTCTCCGTGCTCGAGCTCAACACGATCCCGGGGCTCACCGAGACGAGCCTGCTGCCCCAGGCCGCCGAGGCCGCGGGCATCGACTTCGACGCGCTGGTGGGGCGGATCCTGGAGCTGGCGTTCGAGCGCGAGAGCTCGACGACGGCTTCGGGCTAGTACGCGTGTACTAGCTCTCGCCGCCGGCGAAGTCCTCGGGGTTCACCTCGTCGAGGAACTCCTTGAACTTGTCCACGACCTCCTCCTCGTCCTCGACCTCGTGCTCGAACTCGATGCCGGACTCGGCAATCACGTCCTCGTGGGCGAAGATCGGCGCGCCGGTGCGCACGGCGAGGGCGAGGGCGTCGGACGGGCGGGAGTCGATGTCCACCTCGCGGCCGTTGGACTGCAGGGTGATCGACGCGTAGAAGGTGTTCTCCTTCAGCTCCGTGACCGACACCTTGCTGCATGACACGTCGAGCTCCGACAGCACGTCGTTGATGAGGTCGTGGGTCATGGGGCGCGGCGTGTTGGCGCCCTGGAGCTTCATGAGGATGGCGGCGGCTTCGGGGTGGCCGATCCAGATCGGGAGGAATTTGTTCCCCTCCCGGGTCTTCAGAAGGACGATCGGCTGCTTGCCGACCATGTCGAAGCTCACGCCGTAGATGACCATCTCCTGCATGTGCCCCGCAGTCTAGATGACGTGTCTGCGGCCACCCGCGCCCCCGAATACGCTCTGACACGTGCCCTCCGAGGTCGCCGTCGCCGTCTGCACGAACCGGCCCCCGGGGGCCGTGGCGGAGTCGCTGGACGCGCTTCGGGCACAGGTCGGAGGCGGCGACTTCGCCCTCGTGACGAGCGGTTTGGGGGCAGCGCAGGTGGAGGCTCATCGCGCGGTCTTCGACGGGCCGCTGCTCGAGGAGCCGCGGCCCGGGCTGTCACACGCGCGCAACCGGGCGCTCGCCTGGCGCCCCGATGGCGTCGTGGCCTTCGTGGACGACGACGCCGTGGTGTGCGAGGGCTGGTACCCGGCGCTGCGCGCGGCCTGGGCCGAGGCGGAGGACGGCGTGGCCTGCATCGGCGGGCCGATCCGGCCCCGCTACGAGACGCCGCCGCCGGCGTGGCTGTCCGAGCCGATCCTGGGGGCTCTCACGCTGCTCGACCTCGGCCCGGACGCGCGGGACCTGGACCCCTCCGTCACGACCGTCTACGGCGCGAACGTGTCGTTTGACAGCGCGCAGCTGCGCGCCGCCGGCGGCTTCGACCCGGCGTTCGGCCACAGCGGCCGGCGCGTGTTCTTCTCGGAGGAGGACGAGGCGCAGCGGGCACTGGCGCGGCTGGGGTATCGCGTGCGCTATGTGCCGGGTGCGGCGGTGCTCCACGTGATCGGTGCGGAGCGGCTCACGCGCCGCTCGTTCCTGCGGCGGCGCTTCGCCTACGGGGCCGCACTCGGGCTGCGGGGCGCCCGCCCACGCGCGTTGGCGGCGCGCCAAGCCGCGAGCTCGGCCACGGGCGCGCTCGTGGCGGGCGCGACCCGGCGCGACGCGCTGGCGATGGAGCGGGCGGTGCGCGCGGCCGAGAACCTCGGCGTGCTGCTCGCGCCGCTGGTGGCTCGGCGCTGAGAGCCTAGGATCGCCCCGTGGACCAGAAGCTCGAAGTCCGGCCGACCGGCAAGACCCTGCTCGTGTTCGACGGCGAGGTGCTTGAGGCGTTCGCGGGCGGGGCCAGCTCCCGCATCCACGCCAAGGGCATCGAGGGGGTGGAGGTCAAGGACGGGCGGGGCTCCGGGATCCGGATCGCCTACCGCTTCGGCCCGGACCTCGGCATCTCCTGCGACCGGGAGCGGGTGGCCGAGCTCCAGCGCTTCGCCGACCACGTGCTGGCGGCGGCGCGGCGGCTGCAGGGAGCCTGATCGGGCTCCCTGCCCGAAGGCGCGCGAGCTCAGTTCGACATGGTGCGGCGCAGCAGGAATGCCGCGACCGCCGTGAGCACGGCCAGCAGGAAGACGATGCCGAGGCTCACGATGCCCACGACCGCAAGGACGAAGCTCACGACGGTGGCCACGGCGCCGGCGCCCGTGGCCACGACGAGCTTGAAGGCGCGTCCTTCGCGGTCACGGCGGCTGAGGCCGCCTCCGGGGCGGCGGGCGGGAGTGCTCATTCCAGGACCGTACCGCAACCGGCCGGCGCCGCTTTGCAACGGCCGGCCGATCATGAGAGGCTGGCCGGGAAGGCCAATCCGGAGGTGCCGATGAGGGCCGCAGGGCTCAGAGTGGCTTCACGTCCCGCCGCCGGCGACGGCCCGGCGCTTTCGCTCGGCGTGCCGGCCGGCCTGCTGCTGCTCGCGGTCGCCGGCTGGTGGTGGTCGGCACGCATGGCCGGCGACATGACCGGGGGCGGCATGGCCGAGATGGACAGCATGGGCGGCATGGGCGACACGATGTCCCTCGGGGCCTTCGTCCTGGCGTGGGCGGCCATGATGGCGGCGATGATGCTGCCGGCCGTCCTGCCGGTCGTGCGCCTCTACGGGCGGGCCGCGGCGAAGGGACGGGCGGCGCCGCTGCCGTTCTTCGTGGGCGGCTACCTCGCAGTGTGGATCGCCGTGGCCCTGCCGGGCTATTTCGCGTGGCGCGCGCTCGAGATGCCGCTCGCCGAGGGCCACGCCTGGGCGGGCCGGGTGGCGGGAGCGACGCTGCTGGCCGCGGCCCTGTGGCAGGTCACACCGCTGAAGTCCGTCTGCCTGCGCCACTGCCGCTCACCGCTCGGCTTCTTCCTCCGCTTCGGCGGACGAATCCGCCGGCCGGCCGGGGCGCTGCGCATGGGCGCCGCCCACGGCGCCTTCTGCTTCGGCTGCTGCTGGGCGCTGTTCGCCGTCCTCGTGGCGCTCGGGACCATGAACCTGCTGTGGATGGTCCTCTTCACGGCCCTCATCGTCCTCGAGAAGCTCGCGCCGCGCGGCGAGCAGATCGCCGTCGCCGGCGCGATCGTCCTCGCGCTGCTGGGCACGGTGCTGCTCAGCGATCCGTCGACGCTTGTCCACCTCACATAAGGAGGAGTCAATGTCTGCCACAGAGATCACCACCGCCTGGCGGCTCAAGGGCACGGGGTATGAGTTCTGCAACTGCCAACCGGGCTGCACGTGCAACTTCTCGGGCTTTCCCACCTCACCGGACGGCAGCTGCAAGGCCGCGGTGGCCAACGACATCCAGGAGGGCCACTGCGGCGACGTCGACCTGGCAGGCGTGAAGGCCCTGGCCATCATCGACTGGCCGAAGGCCATCCACGACGGCGGCGGGAAGGTCGTCTTCGTCGTGCCCCCCGAGGTGAGCGACGAGCAGCTGGACTCCCTCGCCCAGATCTACACCGGGGCGCTGGGCGGCCTGCCTTGGTCGATCCTGGGCACGACGTACGAGGTGGCCGGCGTGGTGCGGTCCGACGTCGAGATCGAGGACGACGGCATGCACAGCAGCTTTCGGGTGCCGGGCGTCGGGGAGGGCAAGGGCACCACCCTCAAGAACCCCGTGACCGGCGAGGACCACCTCGTGACGATCGACCTCGACCAGGGGTTCATCTGGAAGCGGGGTGACTGCGGCCAGGGATCGTTCGAGGTCGAGGCCGAGGGCATCCACCTCGCCTTCGAGGACAGCAACTGGATCCGCTACGACTTCGACTGGACCAACCAGGAGTGAGGGCAGGCTGACACCGGTCCGACCTGCCAGGCGGACCGGCCAGGCCGGCGAAGAATCCCTGCATACCAGTGATGGGCGATCCAGGACTCGAACCTGGGACCTCTTCCTTATCAGAGAAGCCTGGGGGGAGAACGGTGGGACGTGGGCGGTCACGTCAGACACAAAATACCTGCACGTGACCGGAAATCAGCAAGTCGCCCGTGCCGCCGGTTGACGCGAGAGGCGAAGTCGATGTACCTGTCTGGTACCTCTTGAGAGCGTGCTTCGGTCACTTCCTGCCGAACGTTCTAGGGCGTGGAAGCCTCCAAGGATTTCCCGTATTCCCTGAGGTCGATTGCGGGCACGGTCCCGAGCTCCTGCAGCCGCCCGAACAGGCGCAGCAGAAAGAACATCAGCGACGCCTCGGCGACGGACGCGTTTACTTCGGGCTCGCCGGCGTCCCACGCGACCTCGAAGCCTCCGTGGCGGAGGGCGCAGCCGAGGTCGAGCCGGGCGAAGTCCGCCGCGCCGTCCTTTAGGGCGGTCGTGAACGGCTCCCCGAACGGCGGATTCCAGCCGCTCTCGGTCGCGAGCACGCCGGCCAGGATCTCGAATAGCGGTCGCGGCGCCGCGGCGCCGCCCATGTTGACGATGTTCGTGCTGGTCCTGCGCAGCCTGCGGACCGACTCAGCCTTCTCCGCCGCGTAGATCACCGTGTCGCGGCTCAGCTCCTGTTTCACCTCCAACACTGCGTAGACGCTCTCGGCCGGAATGAACATCTGGTCGCCCTCTTCGAACAGGAGCGGGCAGTAGTGGCGGTCGTGGATCACGACGTCGATGAAGTCGCTCCGCTTGCCATCGGCATCGAGAACGAAGGCCGCGCTCGCCTTGTACCGGTGCGGCAGGAACTTCTCGACGACCTCGACCCACTGGAACTCACTCGCGTCGCCCTTCGCCTCGTTGTTTTCGAAGATGTCTCGCGACGCGTCGAGCCCCGCGAGGATCGTCTTCTGGTGGTTCCTCAGGATCGTGGTCAGGTCGACCGACATCAGCCACTCCCGTTCTCGCTGAAGGGCGGCGTGGCCTTCAGCTCCTTGGTCAGCTCGACGACGCGGGAGAACGCGAGGGGGCCGTCGGGGAAGGCGTCGAGCAGGATGGCCGAGGCCCAGCGGCCCGTGATGTCCGAGTAGGTCACCCCGTAGTCGCGGTCGCCGTTCTGGCCGGCATGCGCCGCGAGCTCCTCGATCTCGCTCTTGGCGATCCCTGTGCCCTCGAGCAGCTTCGTCAGCACTGCTACGCGCTGCGCTTGGTCCGGTCGCTTGAACTCGAACTCGTCGAAGGCTCGCCGCCGGATTGCCGGGTCGAGCGCCGAGAGCCGGTTGGTGCAGAGCACTGTGACCACGGCGCGGCGCCCGGACGCGATCGAGTCGATGCCACGGATGAGGGCGTTGACGCCTGCCCTGTCCTCGTGGTGCATCTGGTTCTCGGCGCGCGACTGCGCCAGGGCATCGGCCTCGTCGATCAGGAGCACAACGGCCGAGGTGGGCGCCGCATCGCCGCTCGGCGCCTCGGTCTCGACGGCTGCGAATGCCTTCGTGATCAAGGAGGTCATCTCTCCGACAGTGCCTGAGCCGCGCGCGTTCAGCGACAGCCGCATGAGCGTTATCGAGATCTTCAGTTCACGCGCGACGCGGTCACCGAACGTCTCGGCGAGCGTCGTCTTCCCGGTGCCGACGTCACCACCGAAGATGAACAGTGGCGGGCGTTCGCGCAGGATCTCGACGAGCGGGAGCTCGCCGCCGTGGTGCTCGAGCGCCCACTTGTCGAGTAGCGCGGGCTGCACGAGGATCTCGGCCTCCTTGTGAAGGCGGGTCTGCACGTCTTCGAGCCCGACGAGCCCGCCGTAACGGCGCAGCGCGGCTGGGTCCGGGAGCGGAACGATCCCGTCGAACAGGTCACTGAGGTTGACGTCGTCGCTCACAGGGGCTTGAAGGTCTTGCGCTCGGTACCGCCGCCGCCGCTCGAGTAGGTCCGGTCGTGGGTCCAGAAGCCCACTCCGTCGGTGGGCTCCGGCGCGCCTACGCGCTGGAAGGGGAAGTTGCGCCGCTCCTGCTCGCCGAGGCTGAACCACTTGCTGCTGTAGACCACGTAGTTGATGCGATCGCAGCCGCTGATGTCCACGCCGCGTGGGATGCCGCCGGCGTTGTCGTCCCTCGTCAGCGTGCCGTCGGTACGGGCGTAGTACTTGAGGCTCACGACCCGCTGGCCGTTTCGGGCGAAGCCGATCTCGAGCGACTTCATGTAGTCGCTGGCCAGCAGCTCGGTGACCTCCTCGATGAGGTCGTCGATCACTCTGTCCGTCGGCCAACCGTACGTGTGCTGCATCCGATAGAGGTCGGCCGCCATCTTCGTAGCGACCCTCCGGGCGTGGCTGCGATTGAAGGTGACGGTCTTCGACAGCGTCGTGCTCATGCGCTGCCCTTGAACGAGCTGCCGAGGATCTGCTGCCAGCGCTCGACGGCGCGCCCCTTGGTGTCGGCATAGCGCGCCTCGGCGAGGGCGTCGGCCGCGGCTTCCGCGGCGTCGACGATCGCCTGGCGCCGGCGGGCGTCGTACCGCGCGGCAACATTGTTGTCGGGGTTGACGGGGTCGAAGATCTCGATCGCCGCGCCGGTCGCCTTGGGCAGCTTGCCGGCCTTGTAGAAGTCGGTGAAGGCGACACGCTCCTCGAGGCCCGTGTCGAGGATGAACTCGAAGAACGCCTCAAGCGCGTCCGGGTAATCCGTGAACTCCTGGCCCTTGTCCGAGAGGTGGGCGGCGAGCAGCTCGACCATGAAGCTCTTCAACCGGAAGTTCGGGTCGCGGTCCTTCAGCTGCTTCACCCAGGACTTGAGCAGGCGGACGACCTGCGCGAAGTCGTCCGGGTGCTTGTCCTTGCGCTTGCGGATGAACTCGATGTGACGCGAGACGCTCGTGAGCATCCGGTCGCCGGTGTTCTTGTTCACGAGGTAGCCGAGGTTGTCGGCCTCGCCCTCGTAGAGAACCGGGACCGCGTCCACGCTCAGGCCGCTGGCGACGTAGGTCAGGGTCACGCAGTGGTCCTGAAGTTCGAACTGGTCGTCCTTTAGCTGCGTGAAGGCCTCTTTGAGGCGGTCGCGCAACCACGGGATCAGCTGGCTGTCGGAGGAGGTCGGCGCCTCGGCGGCCTTGACGTAGACGGCCACGTCCATGTCGCTCGTCGTGCGCAGCGCGGTGCCCTTCCGCACGCTGCCCGACTGCAACATCTTGACCAGGCCGTACGCAGGGTCGGCGGCGATCTTCTTTTCGAGCTGGGCGCAGAGGTTGCCGACCTGTTTGCGGTAATTCTGGGCGTCCTTGCTCGACAGGTTGACGCGCTCCTTGGCGAAGCTCGCGATCTGCTCGTGGGTGACCTGAGAAACGATCGGCATCAGCCGTACGGGCTCTGGTTCGTGGGCTTGACCGAGATCCCAAGTCGGGAGGCTCGGGTGTACACGGAGGCCGCGGTGCGGCCGAGCTGGAGGCCGATGACCCGTGTCGGCGTGTTCTGGCGGGCGAGCTCCCGCAGCTTGGCATCATGACTCGGAGTCCAGGGCTGCCCTGTGTTCCTTATGTACTTCGGCGGCATGTCAACCTCCCGGCTCTGCATGGCGACGTCTCAAATCCCGATCCAGCCGACCCGACGCTTACCTTCATGTCTGGCCTTTAGGGCGCCTTTCATAACGTCGCCTACTGATATGAGGACACGTGATGTATGGTAGCACTGGAGGCATCTAATGCGTGAGACCGCCGCCTGGGTTGGGCGCAGGATCCGCGAAGCGCGAGAGGCCGCCGGGCTCAGCCAGGTTGAGCTAGCCGCGGCGCTCGGGAAAACCCAAACCGCCGTCTCGCAGTGGGAGGGCGGCAAACGGGCCCCTGCGCTCGACGACCTCGTTCAGATCTCCGAGACCACGGGCAACGACGTGCGGGAGCTCATGCCGCCGAGCTCGCCACGGGAGCCCGTTCACATGTTGATGCGTGCTGCGGTCGCCGACCTCAGCCCAGAACTGGCCCAACAGCTCCAGGAGTTCGTCCTCGACGCGGAAGCGCAGGGTCCGATGGAGGCCGTGATAACGGTAAGCGCCGACCGGCCGCTCCGCGCGGCGCAGGAGGTGCTGTCGCGCGGGCAGCTCGTCGACCCAGAGGCCGTTAGGCCGCCTGTCGATGTCGAGGCGCTCGCGCTCATGTGTGGCGTCACCGTCCTCCATCGGAGATTCCACCACGAACTCGCCGGCCTGCTCGTAGAGATCGACCACCACCCGGTGATCGGCGTCAACAAGGCCCAGAACCCCGTGGGCCGGCGACGCTTCAGCCTCGCGCATGAGTTAGGACACCACGTTCTGCGCCACCACGACCGTTTCCATCTCGACCTCGGGACAGTCGCAGACGGGAACCCACCGACCTACGACTGGCGCCTCGAGCGCGAGGCCAACGATTTCGCGGCGAACGTCCTGATGCCCGCCGACGAGGTCCGCCGGTGCTTCGAGGCGTCTGCAGACGTTCCTGACCTAGCCGAGCGGTTCGGCGTAAGTCGGCTGGCGATGGGCTATCGACTGAGAGGTCTCGGACTACGAGATCTCACAGGCGCGCCCGACGGAGGGTCGGACTAGCGGCCCGAAAGGCCCACCGACACCTAACTCTTCGCTGCGGGTGATCGAGACGGGACCCTGACATCCATGGAGTCCTACGGGCACCATAAGATCGTCGCGCTCGACGAGCTCCAGACCGAGCACATCAGTCCGCAGACGTTGACTGATGACTGGCGCGCCACGCGCGGCGAGGGCGCTGAGCGTGTAGATCTCCGGTAGCGGCGCTACTCAGCCGCCTAGCGTACGTCGCAGGCGCTTGGCCTCCCGCAGCGCCTCGACGATGTCGGGGGCGGCGTCGCCGACCCTTGTAACCGCGGGGCCGACATCGCTCAGGCGCGCAAGCACGTCCAGCAGCGCCAGCAGATCGGGTGTTGCCGGGCCTTGGGGCGACGTAGCAGCGCCGTCATGCTCTAGGTCCTCCACGCGGATGCCCAGCGCCTCAGCCAGCTTGGGCAACTGGTAAGCCCGTGGCTGGCTCTTTCCTTGCCTCCATGCGCTCAGGGTGTCTTTGTTGACCCCGATCTCGCGCGCGAGTTGTCGACCGGAGCTCCGGGGTTCCCGCATGAGTCGCTTCTCAATGGCTCGCGAAACGGGGCTCGCCGGCATTTTCGTTGGTGATCAAGAGACTGCGCCCAAGCGTGGCACTGTCCCCATTTGTCCCAAGTCTATTCGGTCCGGGCTATTCGGTACAACCGGGGACATGCCTGCGGAAAGCTGGGACATCCACGGACGCAAGGGCTCGGGGCCCCCGCACTCTCAGCGCACCTCCCAAGAGCGTCTGCACGACCTCTCACCTTTGCGACCGAGCTAGTGGCTAGCGCACCGGCGACGGCAACCGGGGGGCGAGCTTCTCCTCTCCCAGGCCTCCAAAGCTACGTGTCCGTACGCTGGATGCCTTACCGACTCTTCCCCTATGAACGCCGACTTGGCCTGCGGGAACTCGACAGCCTCGGGACTCGCGTGATCTCGAACGACGAGGCCTCGGTCGTCATCGCGGGTGAAACCGAACTCGCGATCCGGCGGGCTACGTACTTCGAGGCGATTGCAGATCCATCTGGTGCCTGGTCAATGACCGAGCAGGCTGCGGTCGAGATGGCGCACCTCGATTTGCGAGACGCTCAACGGACCCGTCAGGCGACTCGATACGGGCCGCACGGCATCCACGAGTACAAGGGCAAGTTCAACCCTCAGGTGGTCCGCGCCCTTTGCAACGTCATCGACGGCGACGCCGACGTCCTGATCGACCCGTTCTGCGGAAGCGGCACGTCACTCGTCGAGGGGCTCCGGCTGGGGATGGATGTCCTGGGAATCGATCATTCGCCAATCGCCTGCTTCATCGCGGAAGCAAAGCTAAGGGCGATTTCGAGCCCTTCGAAGGCGGCCCTTGCCGAGGAGCTGCTCGCACTCGCCGAGAGGTGTGCCGACTCCATCGATGTCGGCCAGGCCAGCGGTAGGGCTACCGACCTCCGGCCGAGCCTCGGCAACAACGCCGTGACCTACCTCCAGAAGTGGTTCACACCTGCGGCCTACGCCGGGCTCGCCGGGGCCCTGGCAACACTCGATGGCCGCCGCGACTCCGCGGCAGGACGTCTTGCACTCGTCGCTCTCTCATCGATCCTTCGCGATATCTCCCTCCAGCTTCCGGAGGACCTGCGTGTTCGGCGCCGGCCAGAGCCATACACGGCGCCCCCTCTGACACCACTGTTCATGGACGCCATCGACAGAACCCGAAGAGGCCTCCTTGAGATGGAGGACTGGCCGGAGACGTCGAGCGAGTGGGCGGTGCACCATGGGTCGGCCGAGGCGACCGAAGCCTTCGCCGCCGCCGGTAGCGGCCGCCGCCTGGTGATCACCTCCCCGCCATACGCCACGGCGCTCCCTTACATTGACACCGACCGCCTCTCCGTCGTGGCGCTTGGGCTCGCCGACTCGGCGCAGCTGCTCGAGCTCGAGCGCTCGCTGATTGGGAGCAGAGAGTGGACTCGGGCCGAGCAGCTCGAGTGGGATACCTGCCGGCTTGAGAATCGATGCGCTCTGCCGCCCGCGGTAACAGCGGTGGCGGCCGGGATCGCTGAGCTCAACGAGGGCGGTGACGCAGGTTTCCGCCGGAAGGCGGTGGCCTCGCTGCTCTACCGCTACTTCGCCCGCATGGGGAACACAATCGAGCGCTGGCACGAGGTGCTTGGCCCGGGCGAATCCGCCGTGCTCATCGTCGGTCATAACCACACGACCGCGGGCGGTCAGAAGATCCCCATTCCAACCCCGGAGTTGCTGGGGCACGTCGCCGAGGCCCGTGGATTCGATGTCTCCGAGATCATCAAACTCGAGACGTGGCCCCGGTACGGGCTCCATTCCGCGAACGGTGTCGCCGGTGAAGACGCACTCGTGCTGAGGCGCCCGCGAGACTAACCGCGGCGCAGCAGGAGAACGTGCTCGTTCTCCCGCCCACGGCTATGCGCACGGTTGAACGAGCTTCGGCCCCTACGGATCGATCGGTTCGCCCAGACATCCAATGTGTAACCGTTCTCAATCGCCACATCTACGAGGAGCCGACCATTGTCGACGCGTCGGCCGCCGATGACCGAGTCGCCTATCACCACCACGACCGCGGCTTGCGGCGTCAAGCAACCTGCCAGTCCCGCGAACACGTCCGCCATCTGGCGTGCGAAGTCCGTCTCGTTCAATCCGTTCGGCTTGCAGTAGTGAGGCCGCGCCCCCAGCTCTGACGTCCTCACGCTGATGGGGTCGAATCCGAGCCAATACATGCGGTACTTGTGGTAAAGCCAGTACTCGTACGCGTTTGGGTATGGGGGCGAGAACACGGCCGCCGCGAAGTGCTCGCGCGGGAGCTCGGAGAAGTCCCTGGCGTCCCTGCACAGCACGTCGACGGTTGCGGTCGTTTGAGGATTTGGACGATGTGAGAGCCAGTCGCACGTGCGAACCACCGCCTGACTGAGCTCGATCGCTGCCTGATCACGGGTGACTGGTTTCTCGATCGCGGCGTACCGTGTGTCTGACTCCTGGCGGCTCAGTCGAACGATCGACGCGGAGATAGCGATCGCGACACGGTCGTACCAGTCCGATTCAACTTCCGAGAGGTACTGCACCGCCCCCGCCAGAGCTTCCTGCGCAGGTGGCGCAAACCAGTGGTCGACACGCGGGATCTGCTCCGCGAGTTCCGTCGTCTCCGCGCTGGCGAGTGCGTACTCCCGAATCATGCGCGCGTGACGTAGCCCGCGCTCACCGTCCCCGCGGCGCCATTGCTGTGTCCGCACCCGGCTGATGAGGCATGCGATGGGATTCAGGTCGATGCCCGTCGCGGAGTGGCCCCGTCGCTGTGCTTCCGCGAGCGTGGTTCCGGAGCCGCAAAACGGATCGATTACCGGCCCGTCGACCGCCAGGAGGTCGAGCGCTTGACGCGGGATCTCGGGGATGAACCGCGCCGGGTACGGGTGCAGCTCACGAGCGCCCGCGGAAGCCGGAAAGTCCCAGCAGGCGCTTTGAAACGCTGCAATCCGGTCATCGCTCTGGGCAGAGGCGTAGCTCACTCGCGCAGCCTACGGGCCAGGTCCGACGAGTCGGTCAGCGTCGCTCGCTGGTTCTGTCCGTAACCCTGAGCGCGCCGACCGCGCCACCGCAGGAGGTCGGGATAGGCTCGCACGGCAAACATGCGATACCTCGATTCCGCCGACCGCGACTACGCACACACTATGCACGCCTGGCTTTCGGAGTGGCTGCCCGACGCCAGATGCTTCGCCTGCCAAACCGGGTACTTCCGCGCCACCGCCCTCCGGTGGTTCGAGGACGACGTTGTGCGCATCCTGGATCGAGACGGCGAAGTCCACCTCGTCATCGGCGCGAACGAGGACCGACTAATCGCGAGCGATCTCGAGGAGACGGTTGAGCTACTCGCGCCCTGGCTGGGGCAAACCGCCTCGTTCACCGTCGTGACCGCACGCGACGTTCTGTTTCACCCGAAGACCTACTACTGCGAATCCCGCGATGGAACCCGCGCGGCGGCCATCGGCTCGGCGAACCTCACACCCAATGGGCTTGGTGGCAACGTGGAGGCAAGCCTGGCGTTTGACGACGATGACGGTATCCCCACCGTCTGGAGTTCCCCCGGTTTCGTGGACACCTGACGGCTGACCTGTCTGGTCGGCTG